>DASWQD010000174.1:0-6060 GCA_036398255.1 Gemmatimonadaceae bacterium
GAGGAGATCGAGGAGTCAGGACCGAGGGTCGGTGGGTCGATGGTCTGCAGATTATTTCATTGTCTTGGCGCGCTCGTGAGGTATGATCGCGAGCAGCAGCCGGGATGGCAGCCCCAGGCACCCTTCACCTGAGGCGACCGCGTAGCGTTGCTCCGCTGCGACACCGCAACGCAATTCCCCGCTGGTTCCCTCGGTCCTCAGTCCTCGATCTCCTCAGTCCGCAATTAATCGCCGATCGTCGATTGTAGTTGGTCCTGAGGCCGCAAAGTCCTCCGTCCTTAACCCTCGCAGATCCTCAATCCTGGGTCAGCAATCATCCCAACGGGTAGCGAATCAGAACCGCCCCACTACCCGTCCGCGCGAGAGGTTGACATCGCAGATACCCCTGCGCATACAATGAAATGATTCGCCAAGATCACCATTACGGAGGTCCGATGTACCGCACCACCGGCTTGATCGCCCTCGCCGCGCTGATCGCGCTCAGTCCTGCCGCAGCGCAGAATCGTCCCGCAAATCCACCGTCTGTCGGCACCGCAACCGGACAGCGCGCGCTTCCTCCGATACCATTTACTGAATACACCCTCGACAATGGACTGCGTGTGATTCTTCACGAGGATCACTCCACTCCAATCGTCGCGGTCAATGTCTGGTATCACGTCGGGTCGAAGAACGAGCAGCCCGGAAAGACGGGATACGCGCACCTGTTCGAGCACATGATGTTCCAGGGCTCGAAGGGCTATGATGACGATTACTTCAAGGCGCTTCAGGAAGTAGGCGGCACACTCAACGGATCCACCAACACCGATCGCACGAACTACTGGGAAGTGGTTCCGTCCAACTTCCTCGAGAGAGCCGTGTTCCTCGAGGCCGACCGCATGGCGACGCTTCCCGAGGCGCTCACCGAAGCGAAGCTCGCGAATCAGCGCGACGTGGTGAAAAACGAGAAGCGCCAGAATTACGACAACCGCCCCTACGGTCTCGTCGGCGCGAAGATCGCCGAGATTCTCTATCCGGCCACGCATCCGTATCACTGGCTGACCATCGGCTCGCTCGAGGATCTCAGCGCTGCATCGATGGACGACATCAAGGGGTTCTTCCGCCGCTACTACACTCCGAACAACGCCTCACTCGTCATCGCCGGCGATTTCAATCCTGCCGATGCACGCCGGTTCGTCCAGAAATATTTCGGCCCGATCAAGCGCGGACCGGACGTGAAGATTCCGGAAGTGGCTCAGCCGGCGCTGAGCGGAACGGTGAGGCAGGGGATGGAGGACCGCGTTTCGGCGCCGCAGATCACGATGGTGTGGCACACGGTGCCCGCTCTCACGGCCGATGAAGCGCCGCTCGACGTCCTCGCCGCGGTGCTCGGGCAGGGGAGAAACTCGCGACTCTACAAGTCGCTCGTGTACGACAAGCAGATCGCACAATCTGCAAGCGCGTTCAACAACGGGCGGGAGCTGGCCGGCACTTTCACGGTCACTGCAATCCCGAGACGCGGCGCAAGCGTCGACAGCCTCGAAGCCGAGATCAATCGCGAGATTGCAGCGATCATCGCCGCTCCGCCCGCGCAATCGGATCTCCAGCGCGCGTACAACGCGAGTGAAGCGCAGCTGATCTACAGCCTTCAGACGGTGGGCGGGTTCGGTGGAAAGAGCGACCAGCTGAACGAGAATGCTGTATTCACGGGCAACCCCGGATTCTTCGAGCAGGATCTTTCACGCTATCGTGCAGTGACGCCCGCCGATGTCCAGCGCGTTGCGCGAAAATATCTGACCAGCAACCGGCTTGTATTCACCGTCACTCCGGCAGCGCGCGACGGGCAGACTGCTCAGCGCGGCGCGGGGTCAGCGCAGGCTGCCGCGACACCGGGAGCTGGAGATGCCGAACCGGCAGGCGGCGGCTCGACCAACCTCAACGCATCGCTGCCGAAGGGCGGCCCCGATCCATCGTTCGCGCTTCCCCAGATTCAGCGGCGCAAGCTCTCGAATGGACTCGACGTTCTCGTAGTCGAGCATCACGAGCTGCCGGTCGTGACGATGAACCTCGCGGTTCGGGGCGGTGCATCCGCCGATCCGGCTGAGCGCGCAGGTCTCGCGGCGATCACCGCCGATCTCCTCGACGAGGGAACCCAGTCGCGCACCGCATTGGAGCTCGCCGACCGTCTCGCATCGATCGGTGCGAATCTCAACACCACCGCCGACTGGGATGCAAACCGCCTCACGATGACGACGCTGACCCGGCATCTCGACGCGGCGCTTCAGCTCTATTCGGATGTGCTGCTCCACCCGGCATTCAACGACAACGACGTCAACCGCATTCGCCAGTCAAGGCTTCAGGGACTCGTTCAGAGCCGCGATGTTGCGACCACCATTGCGTCGCAGGTCTACTCATCGCTGCTCTACGGGCCCTCTCACCCATACGGGCATCCGCAGCTCGGCACGCAGGCGTCGATCACGGCGGTCACTCCCGCTGACCTCAAAACGTTCTACTCGACCTATTACAAGCCGAACAACGCAACGCTCATCGTCGTCGGCGATGTGAAGCCGGACGACGTCGTCGCGAAGCTCGAGCGCGCGCTCGGCGAATGGAAGCCGGGAACGGTGCCGACGGTGAACGTCGACGCCCCACCGGCTCCGCGCGACCGCACCACCATATATGTAGTCGACAGGCCGGGCGCGGCGCAGTCTGTCATCAACATCGGACACGTTGGAGCCGCGCGCTCGACGCCCGATTACTTCACGCGGCTGGTTCTGAACCAGATTCTTGGCGCAGCATTCGTGTCCCGCGTGAACCTGAACCTGCGCGAAGCGAAAGGTTACACCTACGGCGCACGCACAGCGTTCGACTACCGTCGCGGTGCTGGACCGTTCACTGCGAGCGCGGGGGTGCAGACCGCGGTCACGAAGGAATCGGTGGCGGAGTTCCTGAAGGAGCTGCGCGGCATTCGCGGTGACATCGCAGTCACACAGCAGGAGCTCGACCAGGCGAAGGAATCGCTCATTCGCGGATTCCCGCGCACGTTCGAGACTCCCGCGCAGATCGCGACCCGTCTCACCGACGTGGCGCTCTACGGACTGCCCGACAATTACTTCAATACCTATATCAACGGTGTTCGCGCTGTCACCGCAGCCGACGTGATGCGGGTAGCGAACCAGGCGATCGATCCGTCACGCCTTGCGATTCTCGTCGTAGGCGACCGAAGCGCGATCGAAGCTGGGCTCAAATCACTCGAAGGTATCGGGACGACGGTCACCTTCCTCGACGCAGAAGGGAAGCCTGTCGGAGCGGGAGGAGCGCAGGAGTAGTGCACCGACAGCTGAGGCAGGTGAGTGACGCACTGGCACACTCCGAAGCGAGACTCGCGAAGCTCGCCGACCAGGTCCCTGACGACCGCTGGAGCGTGCGATCGGATCCGGCGCGATGGTCAGTCGCCGAATGTATCGCTCACCTGAACATGACGAACGCCGCATTCGAGCCGCGCATCAGAAAGGCGATCGAGGAAGCGCGTACGCTCCCGCGCGCCGGCACCGCAGAGTACAAGAGTGACTTTCTCGGACGCATCTTCGGGAAGATGGTGGGCCCCCTTCCGATGATCGGGAAAATCCGCATTGGCCGCGTGAAGACCAGGCCGGCGTTCGTGCCGAGCGGCTCGCTGCCGAAACAAGAGCTGCTCGCTGAATTCAAGCGACTGCACGTAGCGCTCGCCGACATGGTGGGCGAGAGCGACGGCCTGGCAATCGACAAGGTGCGCGTCACTTCGCCTTTCGGGGAAAAAATTCACTACAACCTCTACTCCGCATTCGTGATGATCCCGCGCCACGACGAGCGACACCTTCAACAGGCCGAGCTGGTTTGGGCGTGATCATCAGGCGGGCGACCGCGGACGATGCCGAGCTCCTGAGTGAGCTCGCGCGGAAGATCTTCACCGATACCTTCGGACCGCAGAACACGCCGGAGGACATGGAGATCCATTCCCGGAAATCCTACAGCAGGGAAATCCAGCTGCGTGAGCTCAGCGACGATTCACTGACCTACCTGATCGCGGAATCGAACGGCCAGCCGGCCGGCTTTGCGATGATCGGAGCTCCCCGGTCACCATCGTGCAACGCGTTCACCGCTCCTGTCGAGCTGTTCCGGTTCTACATCGACAAGGAATGGCACGGCAAGGGTATCGCGCAGCCAATGATGAAGGCGTGCGAAGACGAAGCGCTTCGCCGCGGCGGTCGCACAATCTGCCTGAGTGTGTGGGAGCACAATCCGCGGGCGATCAGGTTCTACGAGAAGACCGGTTTCCGGGCGGCGGGGACGCAGCCGTACATTCTCGGCAACGACGTTCAAACCGACCTGGTCATGGTGCGGGAAATCACGGGAGGATAATGGGAACTACGAGACTCGAGGCGTTCAGCGACGCTGTGATCGCGATCATCATGACCATCATGGTTCTCGAGCTCCGCGCGCCGCATGGTGCCGGTCTCGATGCGCTGGCTCCGCTGATCCCCGTCGCTCTCAGCTACGTCCTCAGCTTCGTGTACCTCGGCATCTACTGGAACAATCATCATCACATGCTGCACGTGACCAGGCATGTCAACGGCGCAGTTCTGTGGGCTAACATTCACCTCCTGTTCTGGCTTTCCCTCATTCCGTTCACCACTGCCTGGATGGGAGAGAACCATTTCGCGGCCACTCCGTCTGCTGTGTACGGAGCGGTGCTGTTCATGGCCGCGATCGCCTATTTCATCCTGGCGCGGGCCATCATTCGCTGCGAAGGACCGGGTTCGGTGCTGGTCGCAGCCTTCGGACGTGACTGGAAGGGCAAGGTTTCCCCTCTCCTTTATCTGGGGGGCATCGGGCTGTCATTTGTTCACCAGGGGCTGGCCCAGGCCGTCTATGTCCTCGTGGCGGTGATATGGCTGGTGCCGGACCGGCGCATCGAGAGGGTTGTGGGCTCCGGCTGAGCCCGTAGCGCAGGGGGACCCTCGCGGGCTATATACCCGCGAACGATTACGCGATTCCCGGCGTACCAATTGCAAAAGGAGGCTCCATGCAGCCGATCAGTCAGGTCATAGACTTCATGACCCGGGGTTCGGAACATCCGATACGCCGGCTAATAGCCTACTACGCAGTACTTGGAGTAGCGCTGTTTCTCGTCATTCGGTTCGTTCCGCACGCCGACCGCCTTCTTCTCGGGAAGGGTCTGGCGGAGACCGTCATCACCCCGGAATCCGGGACAATTCTTCAGGACGGGCTTCGCAGCACCCCGGCAGAAGAGGTGTCGATCGGGAGTCCGACGCTCGCGGGACTCGCCGCGACTACGGGGCTCATTCTCCTCGGCACACTGCTTCTGATGCTGCCGGTGACGTGGGTCTACATGTCGGCTCGCAATATCCCCGGGCACAGTCAGGCGGTTGTGCAGACGTTGATGATATTGCCGCTTGTCGTTGCAGGCATCGTCCTCATCGTCCGCGACAGCCTCGCCCTCGCGTTCAGCCTTGCCGGAGTGGTCGCGGCGGTGCGCTTTCGCACGACTCTCAAGGACGCGCGTGACGCCATGTACATTTTTCTGGCAATCGCAGTGGGTTTCGCGGCCGGCGTTCAGACGCTCGCTATCGGAGCGGTGCTGACAATCGTCTTCAACTTCCTGCTGCTGCTCACGTGGCGGTACGATTACGGCAGAAACGTACTCACTCCTACGGCCGCGTCACGGTGGGAAGAGCCGCTCGCTGCCCTTGCAACGCAGAGCGACTTCAAGGGCGTGCCTGATCGCGATCTCGTCCTCACGCTGACTCCTGACAAGGCCGAGGCACTCGCGGAAAGATTCGAGCGGGTGAGCGACGTACTCGGAGGCAAGAAGAAGAAGCCCAGGTACACGGCCGTGCTCTCGATCCAGAGCGATCACGTCGCGGAAGCTCAGCAGCAGGTCGAGAAGGTTCTCGACCAGAGAGCGAAGAGATGGCGGCTCGACGAGGTCGTCACTCACACGGGCAAGCCCTCCGAAGTGTACTACCTCGTGAAGCTGAAGAAACCCGTCACTCGCGATGACCTTCTTACGGCGATCCGCGC
>DASWQD010000175.1:0-6187 GCA_036398255.1 Gemmatimonadaceae bacterium
CGCGGGCTGAGAGCCTCGAGCGTCGCAGTCCACGCAGGTAACAGCGGAACCACCGTGCGACTGATTACAGGTGTCGTTGCCGCGCATCCATTCGCGACCCGATTCGAAGGTGACGCGAGCCTCAGCAGGCGTCCCATGAAGAGAATCGCTGAGCCGCTGACCGCGATGGGGGCGAGCTTCGAGTTCGCGCGGTCTGACGGCCTCCCGATGACCGTGCACGGGGGAACTCTCTCGGGCATTTCGTGGAATACGCGGGCCGCGAGCGCGCAGACCAAGAGCGCAATTCTTCTCGCGGGACTCTCAGCCGGCGTTCAGGTCACCGTCATCGAGGCGAGGAAGTCGCGCGACCATACCGAGCGAATGCTGACGTCTCTCGGTGCACCGGTAGAAACTGACGAGACGTCGGTGAGTCTGTCGCCGGTGGAGTCCATCGCGCCGCTCGAGCTTTCGGTTCCAGGAGATCCTTCTTCGGCGGCATACTTCGCTGCGCTTGGGGTGCTCGGCGCCGCGAAAGAGGTGACTGTGCCCGGGGTATGCGTCAATCCCACGCGCACCGGTTTCTTCGACACGCTGAAGGACATGGGCGCAAGGATCGAGCTGACAGATCGAAGCGCGGCAGCTGGAGATGCCACCGCGACAGTAATCGCGAAGAAGTCGCGGCTCACCGACTTCAGCGTCGGCCCATCCAGTATTCCTGCGATGATCGATGAGCTGCCGCTGCTCGCATGCGTTGCGTGCGCCGCCGGCGTCTCGCTCGAGATTCGCGGGGC
Organism: Gemmatimonadaceae bacterium; assembly: GCA_036398255.1. Taxonomy (GTDB): domain Bacteria; phylum Gemmatimonadota; class Gemmatimonadetes; order Gemmatimonadales; family Gemmatimonadaceae; genus UBA4720. The sequence continues at coordinate 771 of DASWQD010000175.1, forward strand.
GGAGGAGCTTCGAGTGAAGGAGAGCGACCGGATTGCGACGGTAGTCAGGAATCTTCGCTCGATCGGGGCGGATGCGGATGAGCTCCGCGACGGGCTGGTCGTACGCGGGAGGCGAGGACGACTTTCGGGGCGTGTAGTCACCGAGGGTGATCATCGAATCGCCATGGCATTCGGCGTGTTGGCGGCGATCCCGCAGAACTCCATCGATATCGATGACCCCGATTGTGTGGGCGTGTCGTATCCCAACTTCTGGCAGGATCTCAGAAGCCTGCTATGACACGTCCCGCAAGATGAAGGTCCTGTACATCGTGACCGCGTACCCGCGCGACGAGAAGGACGTGATCACTCCGTGGATGGGCGAGACGATCGACCGGCTCAGAAAGTCGGGCGTCGATGTCGAGGTGCTGGCGCCGTCTTACCGCGGTTCCAGTACAGGTTTCATCAACGGTGTGAAAGTGCATCGCTTCCGATATGCACCAGCGGCCTTCGAGACGCTCACCCACGACATGCCGGCGCTCGACCGGATCTCGCGCAACCCATTGTTCGCGTCGCTGTTGCCGCTCTACGTGGCGGCAGGCACTGCTGCCGCAAGGCGCATCGCGGTCGAGGGAAAGTTCGATGTGGTGCACGCGTTCTGGCCGATTCCGCATGGGATCTTCGGCCTCGCGGCGCGGGAAGCGTCCGGCGCAGCGCTCGTCTCGACATTCTTTTCCGCGGAGCTCAACTGGAAAGGACCAGCGCGCGCGGCGTTTGCGCCGATACTCCGACGGATCGTGCGCAGCTCCGACGCAATCACAGTCATCTCGAGCTACACCGGACAGCGACTGCGCGAGTACGTGCCCGGAGTAGAGACTGCGACCATTCCCTTCGGTGCAGCGGCAAGGCGCAGGGAAGAAGTGCCTCCCGTGCGCACAAGAGAGGCTTCAGATCATTTCGAGCTGTTGTTTGTGGGCAGGCTCGTCCGCCGAAAGGGAGTAGACGTTCTCCTGCGTGCAGCTCAGATCCTCAAGGGCGACTCGAGACTGCGCATTCGCATCGTTGGCGGGGGTCCAGAGCGTCAGGCGCTCGAGTCGCTCGCCCGCGAGCTCGACGTGCTCGATGTGGTGTCCTTCGAAGGTGTCATCGACGAAAAGCGCATCGATGCGATGTTCACGCAGTGCGATGCGCTCGTGCTCCCGGCGATCGTCACCGAGACAGGAGATACCGAGGGACTTGGCGTTGTCCTGATCGAGGCGATGGGCTATGGCAAGCCGGTCATCGCGTCCGCGGCCGGCGGGATCGTAGACATCGTGAGCGACGGCGACACTGGACTGCTCGTGCCCGCGGGCGATCCCGCTGCCCTTGGGTCAGCAATACGACGAGCGATGGATGAGCCGGCAGCAATGGCCGCCATGGCAAAGCGGGGAACGGTGTTCGCGGAGCGTGCATTCGGGTGGGATGCGATTGTCGGGAGATTGAGGGAGGTTTACGGGGTGGCGGTGAAAGCGCGACATCCGGACTGGCGCGAATCCTGAGCCGCACAGAGTTTTGTGAGCGATGAGCTCCCCAAAACAATCAAATCGAAAGTCGCGGCCGACGCCCGTTCCGCGCGCTTCAGTCGCCCTGAAGCCGACGGACACCGACCTCGTCATCCCGTTCAAGCTCGCGGCGGGAATTTTTTTCGCGCTCGCTCTGGTCTACTTCGCGCCGGCGTTCTTTCCCGGCAGAGCAATCTTCGGCACTGATTATCTCGCAGGCGGCTATCAGTTCATGGAGTTTCTCTCGAACCGGCTTCGGTCCGGAGAGATTCCGAAGTGGGTGCCGCACGTGTACGGTGGCGTCCCGCTCCACGCAAATCCGGGAAGCACGTACTATCCGACGCGGCTTCTGCTGATGTTCCTCCTGCCGGATTCGCGGATTTTTCCCGCGCTCCTGCTTTCGCAGTTTGCGATCGGCGGCACGGGCATGTACCTGCTGGCCCGCGAGCTCGGATCCCGAACCTGGATCGCTTTCGTCGCGGGACTCGCTTTCATGTTCACCGGCATCACGATGTCGGGCGTGTACAGCGGGCACGACGGGCGAATCATCGTCGCGACTTTTGCTCCCGTTGTTTTCTTCTGCCTGCACCGGGGAATGCGGACCGGACGGCTCGCGCCGTTCGTGGGGCTCGCAGCGGCGCTCGGCTTCTCGCTTCTCTGCTTCCAGATCCAGAGCAACTACTATCTGCTGCTCGCCGGCGCCGCGTGGACGCTCTTCTGCGGATGGCAGTTCCGGAAGGATGGATTGCCGCGCATCGCCACCAGGATGGGAATGGCGCTCGGCGCAGTGGCGTTCGCATTCGCGCTTGCAGCGGTGAATTTCCTGCCGTTCCAGGATTACGTCGCGGAATCTCCGCGAGGCGCAGCGGGAGGACGCGGTTACGAATACGCGACTTCATTCTCGATGCCTCCGGCCGAGATATCGGGTCTCGCGATTCCGGAGCAGCAGGGAACGCTCGGAACGTATCACGGAAAAAGTTTCTTCAAGCAGCACACCGAATACGTCGGCGCACTGGTGATGGGTATGCTGCTGCTCGGTTTCTACTTCTCGAGGCGCAGCAGATACTGGGTGTTCTTCGGCGTCACAGGGCTGATCGCTCTCAGCATGTCCCTCGGCGGTTACACACCCATATACAGGCTGTATTACAATCTTCTTCCCGGGGTCAACAAGTTCCGCGCGCCGTCGATCTCGCTGTTCCTCCTTTCGATGTCGCTCGTGGTGATGGCGGCACTCACTCTCGAAGCGCTCGCCAAGGTTCGGGACAATTCCGCCGAAGAGGAAAAAGCTGCACGAAGGGCAGCGAAAGGCACGAAGGTCAGAACGGAATCCGATTACTCTCGCTACCTGTCCATCGGGTTGATGGGAATCGGCGTTGCGATGCTGCTCATCTCCCAGGCGATTCCGTCGCCGATGGGGGAGGCCGTAGGCTGGATCCGCTTCGGGATTTTCCTCGGAGTTTTCGCGTTCCTCTTGTGGCGGTGGCTGAGCCGCGACCTTTCATCGCGCACGTTCGCGATGATTCTAAGCGTGCTGACGCTGGCCGACCTGTGGGTCGTCACCCGTCATTTCTTTCAGACTGTTCCCCCGCCGAATGAAGTCTTCGCGCCGGACGATGTCGTCGACTTCCTGCAGTCGCAGAACGACAGGTCGCGAGTATGGGTATTTCCATTCGGTGGACAAGCCGTCTACCACGGTATGGAGCAGGTCGGCAACAATCGAATCCCGCTCCGGAATTACCTGATGCATTTCGGGTTCGAGCAGGCGGGGGGCGAGCACGGCAACCAGCTCGAGCGCTTCAACAAGTTCGCCGGCGCCGGCGAAAAAGTTTACGTCGACTGGCACAACTTCGCGGGCTGGCCGTCGTTCCTGGCCGCGGCCAACATTCGTTACATCGTCAGCGGAGTGGAGATCGCGCTCTTCAATCCTGACAGTCAGGCAACGGGGCAGGTGATCGAGGAGGTTTATCGCGGCCGTACCGCGCTCGTCTATCGCAACAACCTCGCGCTTCCGCGCGCCTTCACGGTTCCCGAAGTACGCGTGATCCCGAACACCGACAGCGCGCTGTCCTTCATGAAGGAAAGGACCTGGAATCCATCGCAGGTGGCCGTGGTGGATCGCCCGATCGGCATGACTCTCCCGGCGACGCCTCTCACTGACTCGACGGTGACCCTGGAGCGAAAGCCTGACAAGGTCGTCGTACGCACGACGACCAACCGAGCGGCGCTGCTCGTGCTCGCGGACGTATACGCGCACGGCTGGAAAGCATGGGTCGACGACAAGCCGACGCCGATCGCCATCACCAACGTGGCGTTTCGCGGAGTTCCGGTCCCTGCAGGCACTCACACCGTTCGATTCGAATTCGATCCTGACGCGCTGACGACGGGCAGAACGATCAGTCTCGTGCTGTTCATGATTCTCATCGCCTACGGAATCTGGTTCGCGTTGTCGAACATCCGGCGAGCCCGCTCCGAGACCGCAGCGGCGTGAAGCCGAACTTCTCCGTATTCGTTCCCGCGTACAACGAGGCCGAGAACATCGGTCCGCTGTTCGACGCGCTGGAGTCGACGTTTGCGAGGCATTCGCTCAACGGCGAAGTGATACTCGTAGACGATGGCTCCACCGATGAGACGTTCGCTCTCGCACTTGCCGCTGCGGAACGAATGGGAGAACGCGCCCGCGTTGCTCGGCACAGAAGGAACCTCGGAAAGACGGAGGCGATTCTGACGGCCGCGCGCGAGGCATCGTCGGACGTGTTCATCGTGTTCGATGCCGACCTTCAGCACTCGACTGAGGAGATTCCCCGCTTCATGAAGGAGATCGAGGCGGGCTGGGACATCGTCACGGGCAGGAAGATAGGAGCGTACGAGAAGCGGGCAGTGAGCTCCGTTTACAACAGGCTCTCGCGCTTTCTGTTCGACGTGCCGGTGCGGGACCTGAACTCGATGAAGGCGTTCCGGCGCGAAGTGCTCGAGGATGTCTCGCTACGCCATGACTGGCACCGGTTCTTCGTGGTCATCGCATATGCGAGGGGATTCTCCGTCACGGAGATCGACATCGAGCTGTTTCCGCGGCGTGCGGGAGTGTCGAAGTACACGGGACTGGGCCGGGTTGTGTCGAGCCTCGGAGATCTTCTCGTGGTCTGGTTCTATCTCCGGTTCAGCAGGAAGCCGATGCAGCTCTTTGGCGGGGCGGGTCTGGTTCTGACGGTCCTTGGATTCCTGATAGGCCTCGTGCTGACCGTGTTGAGAGCTCTCGAGATCGGTCCGCCGCCGACGGGCTACCGTCCGCTTCTCGGACTCGTCGTGCTGCTCGTCGTAGTCGGAATCTCGCTGTTCGGATTCGGCTTCACCGCCGAGATGATCGCGCTCGTGCGGCACGATGTGGAGCAGCTCAAGTCGGAGCGTCGCGGGAGCAGCTAGAGGCGCGGTTATATTGGGCACATGTCCACCAGAAAGCTGGCGATTGCGATCGACGGGCCCGCGGCCTCGGGAAAATCCTCAACGGCAAAGGCGGTAGCGCGCCAGCTTGGCTTCCATCACGTCGACTCCGGCGCGCTCTATCGAGCCGCGACGGCAGCGCGCGCGCGCATCGACACCGAATCCGAGAGGTGGACCGAGGAGTCAGTCCTCGACGCGGCGCGGGCAGTGTCGCTCTCGCCCACCGAGACGGGATTCGCTCCTCTCATTCACGGCGAGCTCGTGGAGCAGGAGATGCGAAGCGAGACGGTGACGAGCAGGGTCTCGCGCGTCGCGAAGATGCAGGGCGTGCGCGAGTGGGTGAACGCCCAGGTGAGGAAGGCGGGCGAGTCGTTCGACGTCGTTGTCGACGGTCGCGATATCGGGACCGTTGTCTTTCCCGACGCGGACCTGAAGGTGTTTCTCGTCGCAGCGCCAGGCGAG
>DASWQD010000176.1:0-5424 GCA_036398255.1 Gemmatimonadaceae bacterium
CGGAAGGAAAAGATCGGGAAGCTGTGGCCTCTCATGGCCGCGGCGAAAGCACAGGACCTGGACATCAGAAAGTTCGAGGAGATCGGCACGCATCCCGCCGCGAATCACAACGCAATCTCGGCGGCGATGGCGTTCCATCGCGGGATCGGGGCGGACAGAAAGATTGCGCGGCTCCGCTACCTGCGTGACCGGTGGGCGAAGAGGCTGCTGAAGGAAAGTCCGCGCGTGAAAATTCTCACTCCGCTCGACAGCAAGTACTCCGGCGCAATCGGGCTCGTGAGCATCGACGGCCTGGACTTCAGCAAGCTGGGCGTGTGGCTGATGACGAAGCATCGAATCGTGAACACGCCGATTCTTCACGATGAGTTCACCGGGCTGCGTATCACGCCGAACGTCTACACGACTGTGGACGAGATCGATGTCTTTGCGGACAAGATGACCGAGGCGATTCGCAAGGGGATTGAGTAGCCCAAAAAAAAGGCGAGCCATTTCGGCTCGCCTTTTTTCTTTCGTCGATCAGTCTTTTCTTGTCTTGCTGCCCTTGGGCCGTCCGCCTTTTCTTGCCGCCTTGCCGTCCTCGATCATCTGGTCGAAAGCAGCTTTCGCTTCCTTCATCAGCGCGGCATGCGAAGCGCGACGCTCCTTCTCTGACCGCTTCTTCTCCGTCTGATACAGAGCCTGCGGCGTTTTTGTCTTTGGCATTTAGACTTCACCGTCCCTTTTCCATTGGTCACATGCTGACAGCGCCCCGCCGGCAGTGCCGCGCGGAGCGCTTCTTTGGTATGTAGAAATATAACCGGTTTTGTTACGATTTGTGAGCGCCGAGGCGGTTTTTTTCTGCCTCGCCCGCCCCGCCGCGGGCAAAGTCCTCGTCGTCGCCCGGGCGAGGAAAAACCTCCCCGATCTCCTCGTTCACCGCGCCGGCGCGTGCCGCAACGGTGTCGCGGAGTGGAGTCTCGGGGAGCATCCACGCGAGGATGAAGCCCGCAACTCCGACAACCGCCGCCACGAGGAACAACGAGTTGAGCGAGGCAGTGAATCCCTCCACGTAAAGCCGCCGAATTCCGGGATCGAGAGCGGCAATTGCCTGCGGCCCAAGGTTGCCCGCACCCTGTTCCATCGCTCCGGCTGAGGAACCCGGTAGCGCCCGAAGGAGATTGTCGTGGAGGCGTGAGGCGAAGATAGCTCCGAGCACCGCGGTTCCGACGGAACCGCCGATCAGCCTGAACAGAGTCGCGCCCGACGTCGCCACACCGAGATCCTTGAAGTCCACGGCATTCTGCGCGGCGAGAACGAGAACCTGCATCACGAGCCCGAGGCCGAGCCCGAGCGTCATCATCAGGATCGAAATCGTCGAGAACGATGTTTCAGGGGTCATGCGCGAAAGCAGGTAGAGCCCGACGACAGTGACTCCTGTGCCGATGATCGGATACACCCGGTATCGCCCATGCCTGCTGATGAGCTGCCCGGCGATGATCGACGATACGAGCATGCCGCCCATCATCGGAATCATCCGGAGCCCCGACGACGTTGGACTGTCACCCTTCACCACCTGCAGGAAGAGCGGGAGGTAGGTGATCGAGCCGAACAGCGCAAACGCGACGATGAGACCCACCAGCACCGATACCACGAAGGTGCGGTTGCCGAAAAGCTGAAGCGGTACTACCGGCTCCTTCGCTCGCTTCTCGACCGCGATGAACGCTGCGGTAGACGCAATCACCACGGCGATCAGTCCGAGAATGAACGGAGACGTCCACGGGAATGTGAGACCGCCGAGATCGGTCACGATGATCGTGCCGCTCAGCGCCGTAGCGAGGAGGACCGCGCCAAGGTAATCGATGGAATGGCTCACGCGCCTGCTCACGCCGGGCAGAGTGGCCGCGATCATCGCGATCGCGATGAATCCCAGCGGAATGTTGATGTAGAAGATCCATCTCCACGTGAGATGCGTGGTGAAGTATCCGCCGATGAGCGGGCCGGCTATGCTCGAGAGCCCGAAGACCGCTCCGAACACACCCTGATACCTCCCGCGATCACGCGCCGGTACGATGTCACCGAGCACGGCCTGCGTCGTGACCATGAGCCCGCCGCCGCCGAATCCCTGAATCGCGCGGAAGACGATGAGCTGCGTCAGGCTCGCAGCCAGACCGCAGAGGGCAGAGCCGATCAGGAAAATCACGATTGCGACCTGAACGACTTTCTTGCGGCCGTATAGATCGCCGAGCTTGCCGTAGAGGGGGGTGACGACCGTCTGGGCGAGCAGGTAAGCGGTGACTACCCACGAAAGATTCGTAATGCCGCCCATCTCGCCGACGATTGTCGGCAGCGCTGTCGCAACGATCGTCGAATCGAGCGCCGCGAGAAGCAGGACGAGGAGCAATCCCGCGATGATTACGCGAATCTGGCGGGGAGAAAGGTTCTGTGGTGCCGCTGCGTCAGTCATGGACTGGCCGACACGGGCAATTTCGGAGCCCCCGCGTCAGACGCTTCGCAGCTCTGGCACCTTCCAGAACGCAAAAGCGGAATAGATGATCATCACAACCGCCCCGGATCCGATTGCCCATTGCACACTCGTCGCATTCGCGACCGTGCCCGCGAGAAGAGAGCCGAGGGGCGTAAATCCGACGTACACGAAGACGTAGGTCGCCATCACGCGGCCGCGAAGCTGATCCGGCACCACACTCTGGAGAATTCCGTTCGCGAGCGCGCCGTTGATCAGCATCGTGAGGCCGCAGAAGAAGAGAACGCCCGACGCAAATTGCCGGTTGTTCGCGAGCGAGAAGAGAAGCAGGAGAGTCGCGAACGATATTGTCGAGATGGCGAAGAGCTTTCCTCGCCTCACTCTCGAGCTCAGGGCGGCGAGCGTGAGCGCGCCGCAGACCGCGCCCAGGCCCACGAATGTCAGCAGAAGCCCATAACCGCTGGCATCCGTGTGAAGCACGTCACGGGCAAACACCGGCATGAGCGTGATGTACTGGAAGCCGAATATCGCGAGCATCGCAATGACTCCGATGAGCCCCATCACCTCGCGGCGCGACCTGATGTACGCGATTCCCTCCCTGAACTCCTGAAGCGCCGCGATCTCCCGTCTCACCCTTACAAACGGCGGAAGCTTCACCGCCATGAGGCAGCCGATCACGGCGAAGTAGCTGAGCGCATTGATGCCGAAGCACCATGAGAGTCCCGCGCTCGCGATGACCGCGGCAGCGAATGACGGTCCGATGATTCGCGCCAGGTTGAACCCGCCCGAGTTGAGCGCGACCGCATCCACGACGTCGTCGCGCCCGACGAGCTCGACGATGAGGGCCTGCCGCGCGGGAATCTCGACCGCGCTGATGAGTCCGTTGATGCCGGCGAGCCCGACGAGGAGCGGGATGTTGATCCGTCCTGACCACACCGCCCACCACAGAACCGCCGCCTCGAGGGAGAGCAGTACCTGCGCGATCGTCACGATGCGCAGCTTGTCGAGCCGGTCGACGAGGACGCCGGCGTACAGCGAGAAGAGCAGAATCGGCAGCGATCCCGCGGCAGCGACGAGTCCTACGATGAACGCGCTGTCCGAAAGCTGAAGCGCCAGCCATCCCTGCCCCACAGTCTGCATCCACGATCCCACGAGCGACACCGTCTGGCCGATCCAGAAAAGCCGGAAGTTGCGGTGCTCGACGAGGACGCGAAGCGGATTGAGGGAGCGCTCAGCCATTCAGGGAGGAAAAGTATTGGTTTGTAGTGCAACTAGCTGCCAGCTCATGAGCGCCTGGCTTCTGGCTAGTTACAAACGGAAAGGTCCGATCGCCCGCATGATCTTCCGCAGTAACTGGCCAGCAGCCAGGCGCTCCCAACCTAGTAGCCAGTTGCACGACCGTTCTGTAGTTCCCAAGCTCGCGCTACACCGTATTATTCGGCATGCGGTCGCATACCTACTCGAAGTTCAGCCCGGAGATGGCCGATGCGGTCGACCTCCAGTCGCTGCTCGGGAAGCTCGCCGACTTCCTCCTCCAGTCTGGATTTGCGGGCGGGCAGCCGTACGACGCATGGGGCGACTACAACGAGGAAGCCGACCGCTCGCTCGAAGCCCTGAAGCAGGCCATCCTCGACGCACTCATCGAGAGCGGACAGTTCACGCCCGAGCTGCTCGAGGCGCTGCGCGGCGACGGCGACGAAGACTCGGAAGAGAAACTCGCGAAGCTGCTCGACGATCTCGTGCAGCGTCTCGCCGCCGAAGGCTACCTCAACGTCGATGCGCCTCCGCAGGTGCCGGCCGGACATCAGTCGGTAACCGGCCCAGGCGGGCTCGCGCACGCCGCATCGAAATCAGTTCAGTTCAATCTCACCGACAAGGCAATCGACTTCCTCGGATACAAGTCGCTTCGCTCGATCCTGAGCTCGCTCGGCAAGTCGAGCTTCGGCAGCCACGACACTCCGTACCTCGCAACGGGAATCGAAGCCGACGGATGGAGCAAGCCGTACGAGTTCGGCGATGTCCTGAATCTCGACGTGAACGCAACGCTGCTCAACTCGCTCGCGCGCACGGGCTCGATACAAGTCCCGATGGATCTCGACGATCCGGACCTGATGGTGCGGCAGTCGGAGTACCGTTCGTCATGCGCCACGGTGCTGATGCTCGACACGTCGCACTCGATGATCCTTTACGGCGAGGATCGCTTCACCCCCGCGAAGAAAGTCGCGCTGGCGTTGACGCATCTCATTCGCACGCAGTTCCCCGGCGATACCCTCCGAGTAGTCCTCTTTCACGACTCGGCAGAGGAGATTCCGCTCGCCACGCTGCCCCAGGCACAGGTGGGTCCGTATCACACGAACACCGCCGAAGGGCTGAAGCTGTCGCGCCGCATCCTCATGGCGCAGAAGAAGGACATGCGGCAGATCGTGATGATCACCGACGGCAAGCCGAGCGCGCTCACGATGCCGAACGGGCTCATCTACAAGAACTCGATGGGCCTCGACCTCGCTGTCGTGAGCGAGACACTGAAAGAGGTGGCGAACTGCCGCCGCTCGGGAATCATCATCAACACGTTCATGCTCGCGCGCGACCGCGCCCTCGTCGAATTCGTGAAGAAGATGTCCGAGATAAGCCGCGGCAAGGCCTACTTCACCAACACGATGACGCTGGGGCAGTTTATCCTCATGGACTTCCTTCGCAAGAAGACGAGAAAAGTCTCCTAGCAAACCACAACCCGGATCTTTGATGCGATTGACGTTGAGTGTCCTCGCCGCTCTCGCTGTTGCTGCATGTACGCCATCGGTTCGAACGACGGCGAGCCCGCAGCATTCCTACGACCTGCTCATCATCAACGGCAGGATCGTGGACGGAACCGGGAATCCCTGGTATCGCGGCAGTGTCGGGATACGCGGTGACCGAATCGCCTACGTGGGACCGTCGGTCACGGGAATGAGCTCGAAGTATGT
>DASWQD010000177.1:0-6400 GCA_036398255.1 Gemmatimonadaceae bacterium
GGGCGTCCTTCACGGTCAGGGGATCGGAGAGCTGGCGCTCTACCTCGCCGGCACGGTCAAGCGCGTCGGCGAGGCGATCCCGGAGACTCAGGTCTCAGGCGTCGCCGGAGCGGCGCCCGGAGTCTTTGTGGCGTACTTCTGACGGAACCTTTCAACGCGGCCGGCCGTGTCGACCAGCTTCTGCTTGCCGGTGAAGAACGGATGACACTGCGCGCAGATGTCCGTGTGTATCTCCGCCTGTGTCGAGCGGGTCTGATAGGTGTTTCCGCAGGCGCACTTGACGGTCGCCGTGGCGTACACCGGATGGATGTCGGCTTTCATGTCGTACCTCTGAAGTGACTTTGGGGCAGCTTGGAAATATCACCAGAACCGGCTTCCGAAACAACTCTCCCTCCCCCAACGCCCAGGCTGGCCGAAATGACTCGACGTTTGCCAGGCTGGCAAGCAGGGGCGTCAGAAATGCAGGAAAAAACTGGAATGCCCGTTGCCAATTTTCGGGCCCCGGTTGCACCAACCGAACCCATTCACAGAGGAGAACGACAATGCTTTACAGAACCAGCATCTCCGCCCCGGTGTTCGGTCTTCGCAGGGAGATCGATCGCTTGTTCGAAGACACCTTCGGCCGCGGGGACAACACGACAGGATGGACGCCGGCAGTGGATGTCCGCGAGAGCGAGAGAGAGCTCCGCCTCGAAGTCGAGCTGCCGGGAATCAGCCCCGACGAAGTGGAGCTCACCACCGAGAATGGCGTGCTCACAGTACGCGGTGAAAAGCGCACCGAGCGAAAGGAAGGCGACGAACAGAGCCGCTATCACGTAGTGGAGCGCTCGTACGGAAGCTTCGTCCGGTCGTTCCAGCTGCCTCAGGGTCTCGACGAGTCCAAGATCGAGGCGGATTTCAACAATGGCATCCTGACGATCCATATGCCCAAGGCAGCGCTGCCGCAGCCGAAGAAAATTCAGATCGCTTCGGGCGACTCTGCGAGACAGGCGCAGGTAAGCGGGCAGGTCGCCGACAAGCCCGCCCCGAAGACCGTTCACAGCGGCACGCAGACAGGCCGCACCACCAAGGGCGAGTCCACGCGGACGGTGGATACCAGCGCCCGCTGACGCAATACGCGGAAAGCAAAAGACCCACTCGCAAGAGTGGGTCTTTCGCTTTCTGCGTGTTGCTTACAGTCCGGCTACTTCGCCCACACCTGGCTCACCGGTGTAATGCGAATGCGATCAGCCGTCACGTTGAGCTTTCTTGCGCCGATCACCTTGTCCTCGTCGAGCAGCTCCTTCGGCTTGTCGCCATCATACTTGATTGCGGAGAACTCGTCCGCAACGAGCTGCTTCTTCAGTCCCTCCGCGTCCTTCGTGATGATCACGACTGAAAGGTCAGTCGCGGATAGATGCTTCTTGAGCGCGCGGTTCACGTCATCGCGTGTGAGCTTCTGCAGCTGCGAGCGCATGTATTGTGTGTACTCCGGCATTCCGTACCACCGGGAGTCGAGTGCGTAGCCGACCTGCTGGTCCTGCGTCTGCGTCATGACGTACACGTTCTTCATGAGATACTGCCGCGCCGCCTGGAAATCCTCTTCGGACATTCCGCTATTGATGAGCTGCTCCAGCTCGTGCGTCGCGATTCGCAGCGCCATGTGACCCTGCTCCGGCGGAACCGGTCTGATCCACACCTCGAAGATCTGGCCGCGGCGCGCGATGTTCGGGTCCGGGAAGAACTGGAACATGCCCCGCGGGAACGCCTCGATGTACGCGTAGTCGCCGTAGTTCATTCCGCGAATTCCGCGAATGCGGTCGTACAGCCTTCCTGTCGACATGCGATGCTCGCCGAGCCACGCGCGCGCAACATTGAGCGCCGCGAAGTCGGGGTGCGTTCGCGTGACCTCGATCGGGAGTCCGAACGAGATCGAAGTCGCCCGCGTGTCCTTTTCGATTATCTCGATATCCATTCCCTTCGGGCGAATCCCCGCGAGCGGAGCGCGAGACGCCGTTGCAGGAGTGCCGATCGGAAGCGTCGCGAGAGCGAGCCGCAGCTGGTGAACCTGGGCATCGGAGATATCTCCGTTCACCGCGAAGGCGAGGTTGCCCTGAGTGTACTGGCTGCGAATGAAATTCTTCACGTCATCGAGTGTGATCGACTCGATCCCCGCGATCGTTCCGGCAACGGGGTGCGCGTACGGTGTGCCGGCAAAGATGTTGGTCTGGAGCCTCTCCTTGCCGAGCTCCTCTTCGTTGTTGGCGACGAGATCCTGCATGAGAGCGTTGCGCAGCCCGTCCTTGTTGCGCTTGAAATCTTCCTCGCGGAAGCCCGGTTGAACGAGCATCGGGAGCGCGACAGTGATGAAACGGTCCCAGTTGTCCTTGTGAATCGCCCCGGTGAACGTCGTCATTTCCTTGTCGACCTGCCCGGAGAAGCTTCCCGCGACCGGATAGAGCGCCTTGTTGATCTCGTCGAGCGTCATGTAGCTCGAGCCCGCAGCAGAGATCATTCGAGCGGACAGAGCGGCAAGACCCTCCTTCCCCGCGGGATCATGCGCCGAGCCCGCGTTGAAGAGCACTTTCACGCGCAGCTGCGGCAACGGCGTCCTCTGAACGATGACGTTCGCCATCGGGATCACGGCGGCCGCGGAGGCTCCTGCGCCGCCGCTTCCCGCCGCGCTCGTGCGAAGCATCCACGGGGCCACGTCGCGCGGCTTGTCCGGCGGGGTCATGCCCTTGGCGACGGCAGATACCGATGCCGCCATCGACGCCGTCATCGAGCCTGACGCAGACGGCGCAACGGCGAACGACGAAATCTTCGGAATGGAGCTGATGGCCGCCGGGAGCGTCGCGTTCGATGCCGTCGCAACGACCATGTTGTTATCGACGAAATACTTGCGCGCGGCACGGCGAAGGTCTTCCGGCGTCAGTCCATCGTAGAGCGCGTACGCCCTGTTGATGCTGCCGTACGACCGATTGTATCTCACGAAGCGCGCGAGCGTCGACGCGATGCGATCGGTGTTGTCGAGGCTGCGCACGAAGGAGTAGCGGGCATTGCTTTTCGCTTCCGCAAGCTGCTCCGGCGAAACCAGCAGAGCCTTCGCGCGTGCGATCGTGCTCAGGATCTCGTCGCGCACGTACACGGCATCCTCCGGCTTCTTGAGGCGCGCGAACACGGTGAAGAGCTCCGGATCGGCGTTGCTCGTGTTCGACGCACTGAAGCCGTCAACCTTCTGTTCGCGCTGCACAAGCTTCTTGTAGATGTCGGATGTGGGCCCGAACCAGAGGGTCGCCACGAAATCCAGCGCTGCGTTGTCGTTTACCGTCTCCGAGAAAGCCGGATTACGGAACGCAACGGCGAGGTACGGGAGCGTCGGGCTGGGCCACGCAACATGCGCGTACTTCGGCGCGGTTCCCGGCGGCTCCTGCGGAATCACCGCCTTGTAGCTTCCGCGCTGCCACTTGCCCCAGTGCTTCTCGACGAGAGGCATCACTTCTTCGGGAGTCACGTCTCCAGCCACGATGATGGTGGTGTACTCGGGACGGTACCAGCGACGGAAAAATTCCTTCGAGTACTCGAACTGGTTCGGCATGTCCTCGATGTCGCGGATGAATCCCATCGTCGTGTGCTTGTACGTGTGCTTCGAGAACGCGCTGTCGCGCATCGCCTCGAAGAGCTTGGACGTGGGGTTCGCCGAATTCTTGTTGTACTCCCCGAGCACCGCCCGCGATTCAGTCTTGAACACCGCTTCGGAATACTCGAGGTTCTGGAAGCGGTCGGCCTGGAGCGCGAGCATGGTCTCCAGATCTTCCTTCGCGAACGTCTGGTAGTAGTTCGTGAAGTCGTCCGTGGTGTAGGCGTTTTCGCGCGCGCCTGCCTTGGTGAGGATGCGGCTCATCTGCTCCTGCGTCGCGTTCTTCGTACCGCGGAACATGATGTGCTCGAAGAAATGCGCGAAGCCCGACTTGCCCGGCTCGACCTCGTTGCGCGATCCGGTCTGAACCGGAATCTGAAGCGACACGATGTTCGGGAAGCCCGTCGGCACGATGATGACTTTGAGTCCGTTGGCGAGAGTGCGCTCTGTCGCCTTGAACGGGAGAATGTCGCGGGAGGCTGTCGTCGCGGCCTTCTGCGCATACGCGCCAGCAGGCGCGACTGCCGTCACCGCCGCCGTGGCGAGCAGGGCCGCCCGGACGAAGAAACGATGTGTTTTCACGTGATTTCCAATGTGGGAGTTACGGTTTCAAGGCCGATTCGATTGATACACCACCCGACCGCCAACGATCGTCATCAGCACCCGCGCATCACGAATATCCGGCCCCTGAATCTGCGTAATGTCGCGGTCCAGGAGAACCAGGTCGGCGAGCTTTCCGCGCTCCAGGGAGCCCTTGATGCCCTCCTCGAATGATGCATATGCGGCACCAGCCGTGTAGGCACGCAGCGCATCCTCTACTCCGATCTTCTGCCCGGGCACCCATCCGTCCGGATTCCTGTCGTCGAGAGTCCGCCGGGTAACCGCCGCGTAGATCCCCTCGAGCGGCGTTGGCGGCGCCACGAACCAGTCGCTGCCGAAGGCAACCGTTGCTCCCGCATCCAGCAGAGACCTGAAAGCGTACGTCGTCTTCGCGCGCTCGGCACCTATGACCTTGTCGGCCCACCGTCCGTCATCGATGGCATGGTACGGCTGCATGCTCGCCACCACGCCGAGCTGCGCGAATCGCGGTATGTCGGCGGGTGCAATGTGCTGAGCGTGCTCGATGCGGAACCGCCTGTCCTTTGGGCCGTTCTCCTTCGCCACGCGCTCGAAGATGTTCAGCTGCGTGTTGATGGCGCGATCGCCGATCGCATGAATCACGAGCTGAAGTCCCGCCTTGTCTCCCTCGCTCGTCCATCGGTACAGCTGGTCCTCGGTCGTGACGAGAAA
Source organism: Gemmatimonadaceae bacterium (assembly GCA_036398255.1). Lineage (GTDB taxonomy): Bacteria > Gemmatimonadota > Gemmatimonadetes > Gemmatimonadales > Gemmatimonadaceae > UBA4720. Next base: position 4,910 of record DASWQD010000177.1, read on the forward strand.
TCCTGAATCCTTCGGCGAGTCCGCGAACGGTGCAAACATCGCCGCCGTGTGAGACCCGAGCGAGCCGTCGACGAAGCCCTTGAGACCACCGATGCGAAGCCATTCATCGCCCCGTCCTCGCGCGGCGACCGTATCGCGGAGCCGCCTCCACGCCGAAATCGGCGTGATCTGGTATATGCGAGTAATCAGGGATCCTGTGCGATGAGCGCGCTCCATCGCCGCGAGACCTTCGAAATCCCCCATGTTGTGCACGGAGGTAACGCCGCGCTCGGCTACATACTGCATCGCGGCCTTGAGCGCTCGATCGTTCAGCTCATCTGTCGCCGGCGGCTCGACGCGGTCGATGTACGACATCGCGTTGTCCTTGAAGATCCCTGTCGGATTGCGGGAGGGATCGCGGACTACGGTGCCTCCTTCGACATCGGGCGTCGCGCTTGTCACTTTCGCCGCAGCCATTGCGAGTCCGTTCGCAAGCGCCATGTGACCGTCGAGGCGCGATACCCACACCGGATTGTTCGGCGTGACGGAGTCTATCCAGTCGCGTGCCGGAAGCTCACCGCCCCACTGCTGGTGATCCCAGTCACCGCCGGTAATCCACGTTCCCGGCGACACCGTTGCCGCGTACGCCTTGATGCGCGCGATGAATTCAGCCGGTGTCTTCGCGTCACGCAGCTGCACCGAAGCGAGACGAAAGCCTCCGGTGATGAAATGAACGTGCGCATCGATGAAACCGGGGGTGATCATTCCACCTTTCGCGTCGATGACGCGCGCCGTCGGCGACGAGCGGGCGAGCTTGGCGATCTCGGCGCTCGATCCCACTGCGAGGATCCTGTCTCCGGCGACAGCGATGCCGGTTGCCCACGGCTGCCGTGGGTTGGCGGTCCAGACGCGGGCATTGAGAATCGCGAGGGAAACGTCGCTTCGTTTTGTCATCCTGGTGTTGCAGCTGAATAATGAGACGGCACACGCCGCGGTCAGCGCGATGCGTCCGGTTCGGCTCACGCTTCGACTGGCCCGGGCGCAGGCGGCGGTGAACCGATTGCCACCACCAGCGCGAGTACACCGATGTGAAGCGGGAGCGAGAGACCGATTGCGCTCCCGTTCACCTGGTCCAGCCATGGCAGTATCTGCAACAGAAATCCGGCGAGCGACAGCCCGGCAACCAGTCTCGCGGTAGCGACGGCGAATCTGGGCGGTGAGGCATTCCCTGCCCTGCGGCGTTTCAACATCAATCCTACGAGCGCAACAGCGAGAACGAGGGATAGCGGGTTGAGCTGAAAGAGATTCTCGTTTCGATAGCTGTACAGGTGGTCGGTGAACACCCACAGCCCGGCGAGCGCAGTGCCGGCCACGCCGGCGACAATGCTCCACACTGTCGCAAGAACGAGAACAGGACCGGTGCGCTGTCCTCTCCCGCCGAAGATCCAGAGAGCGTACCCGGCTATGAGCCCGAGTGCGGCGATGATCAGGTACCCGATCAGCCCGCGATGG
>DASWQD010000178.1:0-5801 GCA_036398255.1 Gemmatimonadaceae bacterium
GGCAGACGCACGCCGGCTACACCGCCGCGATGATGGTGCTGCGGCTGCTCCGCGCGTTCGTTCCCGTCGCGACGTTCTGGGTCGGAAAGCTAATCCTCGACACCGTGATTGCCGTTCGCGATGGGCAAGCAGAGATTTCCCAGCTCTGGCGGTATGTCGCGATCGAAGTGGCGATAGTCGTCGCCGGCGAGATCCTCGCTCGCGCATCGTCACTCGTCGAAAGCCTGCTCAGCGACCTCTTCTCCAACGTGATGAGCGTGCGGTTGATGGAGCACGCATCGACCCTCGACCTCGCGCAGTTCGAAGACCCCACATTCTACGACCACCTCGAGCGCGCACGCCGCCAGACGATCGGTCGAATCGCGCTGGTCACGCAGCTGGTGGGTATGACGCAGGCTGCGATCACCCTGCTGACGATCGGCGGAGTGCTCATCGCGTACAGTCCATGGATGGGACTGCTTCTGCTCGCGGCCGTGCTTCCCAGCTTCCTCGGCGAAACGCATTTCGCCGCCCTCGGCTATTCCCTTCTCTTCAGGTGGACTCCGGAGCGAAGGCAGCTCGACTACCTCCGGATGGTCGGCGCAAGCGACAAGACAGCGAAGGAAGTGCAGATGTTCGGCCTCGCCCCGTGGCTGACGGAGCGATACCGGCTTCTCTCCGACAAGTTCTACACCGAGAACAGGCAGCTCTCGCTCAAGCGCGGAGCGGTCAGCGCAGCGCTCTCCGTATTCGGCACGCTTGGATACTACGCCGCGTACGTGATCATCATCCTTCGCGCGGTGCGCGGAGAGATCACGCCCGGCACATTGATCTTTCTGTCGGCGTCATTCGCGCGCGGCCGGGACACCATCCAGGGAATCCTGCTCGCCGCATCGAGCGTGTACGAGCAGGCGCTCTATCTCCGCGACCTTTTCGTGTTTTTGGAAATGCGGCCGACTATCACGTCGCGCCCGGACGCGCGCCCGGTGCCTCTCCCGATTCGGGAAGGCTTCGCCTTCGAGGACGTCGGATTTCGCTACCCGGACAGCGACAAATGGGCGATCAGAAACGTCTCGCTCATTTTGCGGCCGGGCGAGCGAGTCGCGCTCGTCGGGGAAAACGGCGCCGGGAAAACGACGATCACGAAGCTCATCGCCCGGCTCTACGAGCCGACGGAAGGGAGAATCACGCTCGACGGAGCGGATCTCAGGGACTACGACCTCGCATCGCTCCGCCAAGCCATCGGGGTGATCTTCCAGGACTTCGTGCGCTACGACATGCGGTTCGACGAGAACATCGCGGTGGGAGAGATCGAATCGGTGCGCGACGAGCTGGACGAGGCTGTCCCCGTCACGATCGACGCAGCCGCACAGAATTCCCTCGCCGCTTCCCTGCTTCCCCGCTTTCCCCTCGGCTACAAGCAGATGCTCGGCAGGAGATTCGAGGACGGTGTCGATCTTTCCGGCGGTGAGTGGCAGAAGGTCGCGCTCGCGCGCGCGTACCTGCGTGATGCGCAGCTTCTGATTCTCGACGAGCCGACAGCGGCGCTCGATGCGAGAGCGGAGTTCGAGGTGTTTGCCCGTTTCTCGAAGCTTGTCGCGGGCAGGATGGCGATTCTCATCTCTCACCGCTTCTCGACGGTGCGGATGGCAGACCGGATCATCGTTCTTCGAGACGGCCGCGTCGAGGAATCAGGTTCACACGAAGAGCTGATCGCCGGCGAAGGCCTCTACGAGGAGCTGTTCAGGATGCAGGCCGCCGGATACCGGTAGGCCTCACGCGCGCGGTCGCACGCTCGCCCACTTCAACGGGTCGAATATCCCCGGGGGAAGCACCGCGTTTACCTGTACGTCCTCATACTCCTCGCGAAAGTACGGCTTCCCGTCCCTCGTCGAAACGAACTCGTGCGGGATCGGATAGCCGTCGATCTCCCTGTATCCGCCGACACGCGTGTCGGTGACAATCGTCCGCTCACCGCGCTTTTCCCGCTGAATGATGCGCAGCAGGAGCAGCCTTTCCGCATCGATCCATATCTGGTTCGATTCGAGATCGCCTGCGTCGGCACCCACGACGTACACTCGCTTCCTTTCGAGCCGGTCGCGCCGGAATTTGTCGAGGTCGATCTTGAGCGAGTCGAGACGCCGGAGGGTCACGTCGACTGGAATCGCGTAGACATCAGCGGTCAACGTGAGGATCGCCTGGATCGAACGGCGTGAATCGATGCGCCTGCCGTTGTCGAAAGTCGTGACGCGATTGTTGAGAATCAGGAGGCCGCTCTTCGAGGACAGGGGCTCGAAATCGATTCGCATGCGCCCGGGAACCGAGAGATGCTGTACCCAGCGGGATTTCTGCTCGCCGCCGGACTGCGTGTAGAACGTGTTCGCCTGGGTGAATTTGAGCGTGCGATACCAGTTGCCGGCGTAGCGATCGTGCATCTCGCGAATGAGATCACTCGAGGAAGTGACCGCCGCACCGGGAGCTTCCTCCGGCGCCGTTTCGTCGGACGGTTGAATCGCCGCCGAGCACGCTGTTGCCGCCGCGAAAAGAATGAGAGGGAAAAGTCTCTTCGTCGTATTCATGACTGACCTCTACGGCCGATCGAGCTGACCATAGTAAATGCCGTTGAACAGGAATTTGAAGGCTCCATGTGTCTGACCCCGGAAATGCACCTGGGGTCCGTACAGCACGACGTTGCCCTTGCCGATCGGCGCTGTCACGACTTCCGCCGCGCCGTCGAGAATCTTCTGGCCCCAGGCCCATCCACTCCTCAGCGGCGCCGGACTGTCGAACCACGCAACGCGCTTCACGCCCTTTGCGCGAGCGTCGGACGCGAATCGGAATGCAGGATTGTTGTCGAAGAAGATGTCGGCTCTCGATCGCATTCCCCATCCGATGGGGCTGGTACTGTCCACCGCGACAGAAAGCACTGATCCCGGCACGAAGTATTTCGAACGGGGCAGCCGTTTATCGTCCTCGCCAACTACAGCGTCCCGCACCGGCAGGCTCAACGCATATCCTATCTCCGACGCTTCTCCGAGTGCGAGGAGCGTCCCGCCCTTTTCCACGAACGACCTGATTCGTGGAAGGGACCTTTCCCTGGAGATTCTTCCAAGTCGCGGTCTCCATTCCGCGGGGATCTTGTCGGCGTCGGGCTGTGCGCGCGGCTGAAATGTGTTCGCTGTATCCGGCTCTGGTGCCGGAAGCCGGGCACCATCGGGAAGGATGAGCACATCGTATCTCGTGCTGAGGTCCGCCGAGTCGATGTCGCCTGCGAACACCACGTCATATGGAAATTCGAACTGGTCGAAGACGAAACGCATCCATCCCGAGGACATGTCGCCACCATAGACGTCCCACAGCGCAATTCTCGGAAGTGCGAGACGCTGCATGAGTCCGGCGACAGGAGCAGCCGATATGGCGTCGAAGCGCACGCCGCGCTCGCGAGCGATCGCGGAAAGAATCGCGGGCGTAGCCGCCGCTGTTCGAACGATGAACGTCCCCGCCGGCACCGCCCGTCCTCCGACGCTCGCATCGCGCTCGAGCGTGTAGACCTCCTGCCCCGATTTCAGGAGCCGGTTGACCGCAGCGAATGCATCGTTCGTCGACCGGCTCCAGGAATACCAGGACGCAGTCGAAGCCACACTGCCTGACGGCACAGGTGCGAATCCCTCGAGTTTCGCGAACGGGCCCGTGAACGCATCGAGAACACGATCGAACTTCACACCCATCTGATAGGCGAGCGTCCATCCCGCATTGTCGTATGGGGGCGTCGGCGGACCGCCCGGATACGGGATGTCGTCCGGATGATTCTGCGGCTCGAACATGTCCAGCACATGCGGCCGGAAGGCCTGCGCGGTTTTCACGACGTAGGAGCCGGCGGGATAGGTCTTTCCGGCGACCGAGAATTGAGCCGTTGCTCGATGAATCGTGACACCGGTTTTAACGAGTGCGTTCACGAAGCGCGTAGCCGTCGCGAAATCCGCCTGGTCAGCCGGAATTATGTAGCCACGCGGATCACGCGCTGCGGGATCGTGCAGCACCCCTATGTATTTCGATGCATCCGCCCGCGCGCCGGCTTCGCGATCCTTTGCGACGGCCGCTTTCACGGCATCGACGCGCAGCGGCTTGAGTGTCCACGAGTCCTTGTTCCCGCGGTCGATGGAATTGCGACCCATCCGCCACGAGTTGAAGAGAAAATCCTCCCGGTATTTCGAAGCGACGTCCATCACTGCCCGGTTGGCCGACAGCTCGTAGGCCAGCGACTGTGAGAACCGCCACTTCTGAGGCAGAATCGGAAACGGCAGCGTTCCGCTCGGCAGGAGGCGCTCAGGCACGAGCGGGATCTCCATCGGGGTGGGATTTCCAATCGTCTCGGTGAGGAGCCCGATCATGTTGTGGAAGTACACAGTCGTGCGAAGTCCGCCATTCCACCAGGTCGAATAGCTCGCGCCCGTGCGCATCGTCGCGCCCGGCTTTCCCTCGCGGATGAAGCGGCTGTGCATCGCCGCGCCCACGAGATCGATTCCCGCCGGTATGAGAGGATCGAAGTTGTAGTTGAATGGATCGCGGAATGGCGGCGCGAACAGAACCGTCCCTGACGGTCCGGTCTGATGGTGGTTGTAGACGATCTGCGGGTGCCACGCGCGGTAGAAGATGCTGTCGACCGCCTGCGTCTCGGGCTGCGATGCAAGGAACGAATCGCGATTGTTGTCGTGGCCGATGTACTTCTGATAAAGGCGCGGAACACCGCTCGTGGACCTGTTCTCCTTCACCGGCTCTCGCATGTACCAGTCGGACACGAGGTCCATTCCATCCGGATTCACAAGCGTGGCGAGCAGAATGTCGTCGCGCAGAAACCGCATCGTCTCGTCGTCAGTGCGGCTCACCATCTCGTAGACATACTGGATGAGCTGCTGCGCCCCGAGCACCTCGGTGGCGTGCAGCCCGCCGTCGATCCAGACAATCGCCTTCCCTTCACGCGACAGCGCCCGCGCCTCGTCTTCCGTCACTCCCTCCGCCCGCGCGAGCCGCGCGGAGATTTCGCGGTATCGCTCCAGCTTGCGGAAATTTTCAGGAGCGGTGATGATCGCCATCACCATCGGGCGCCCTTCCGCACTGGTCCCGATGCGCACCACCCGGAGGCGATCGGACTGCCGATCGAGCTTCTCCCAGTATTTCAGGAGCTGCTGGTAGTTGGCGAGAAAGTAGTCGTCGCCGATGTTGTGTCCGAATTCCTGAAGCGGAGAAGTGATCCTTGATTGGGCGCTCGCGGAGAAGCCGGGCGCAAGCAGGCAGACAGCGATTGTCGCTATTTGGAGACGACGCATGTGGAGGGGCTGAATTTTTTGGCAGGAGCTCGCTTCGAAAATTACCCGGAGCGACGACGAGTGGACACTGCACTGCCCGCGGCCACCGTAACTCCAGTGAGTACCACAATTCCGCCTGCGATCGTCAGAGTGGAAGGAATCTGCCTGATGCCCGGGAGAATGGCGCCGAGCAGCGTCGCGCCGACTGGCTCGCCGAGCGTCACGAGGTTCACCACATAGGCGGGAAGGAATTTCAGCGCCCAGTTCATTCCCGTATGCCCGAGAAGCATGGGACCCAGCGCGAGAGCGATGAAGATCGAGAATTCCCGCGGCGGCTGCGGAAGCACGCGCGCGTCGCTGAATGCAGCGGCAGCAAGGAGCACGACTGCGCACGCGGAGTATGCGAGCCCCACATAGGACCAGAGTCCGTACTTCTGGCGAAGGTGCCGCCCGATACTGTAGTAGATCGCTGCCGTGACCGCCGCCGATACAGCGAGGACATTTCCGAGGGCAGCG
>DASWQD010000179.1:0-3418 GCA_036398255.1 Gemmatimonadaceae bacterium
TGGTCTACCTTCAGGTCACGCGCGGAGCGGCCCCCAGGTCGCATGCTTTTCCAAAGGTTGCGTGCAGGCCGACAGTCTACGCGTACGCGGCGCCATTTCCGGACATGGGCAACCTCGCGGCGGGGACCGGCGCTATCACGCGTCCCGATCTTCGCTGGTCACGCTGCGATATCAAGGTCATATCTCTCATCGCCAACTGTCTCGCAAATCAGGAGGCGAAGGAGGCAGGTGCGTTCGAGGCCATTCTCATTCGCGACGGTTTTGCGCTCGAGGGAACTCACACCAGCTTCTTCAGCGTGAAGGACGGCGTGATTCGCACCGCTCCCTTGTCCAACTTCATCCTCCCGGGCATCACTCGCGAGATCACGATCGAAGCCGTACTGCGCGAAGGCATCGAGGTTGTAGAAACGCCGATCGCTCAGTCGGAGCTGTCGTCGATGGACGAGCTCTTCATCACTGGGACCACTACGGAAGTAGTTCCGATTGTGACGCTCGACGGCAAGCCGGTCGGAGATGGCTCGCCGGGACCAGTGACGCTCCGTGCGATGGCGCTCTACCGGGCCGCCGCAGGCATTATCTGAGGCCTGGGTTGCTAGATTGAGATGTGCCGCAGAACCCCGTTCCTGAACTTCTTTCTCCCGCCGGCTCCCTCGACGCGGTCCGCGCTGCGGTCTCCAATGGCGCCGATGCCGTCTACCTGGGAGCCGAGCGATTCAACGCGCGCGATGAAGGCGCGCAGCTCACGCTCGACGAGCTCGGTGTAGCCTGCCGCCTCGCTCACTCGCGAGGCGTGAGAGTCTACCTGACTCTGAACACGCTCGTCAAACCTCGCGAGCTGGAAGACGCGCTCGCCTTTCTGGGTGACGCGATCGACCGGGGAATAGATGCGGCGATAGTGCAGGACATCGGACTCGTCCGCTTGATCCACCGCGTGTATCCGGGATTCGAGATTCACGGCTCCACACAGATGACCGTTCACGACGCATCCGGAGCCGCGGTAATGCGCCGTCTCGGGGTGGAGAGAGTCGTGCTCGCTCGCGAGAACACACTCGAAGACATTCGCGCAATTCGCAGCGCGGTCCCCGACATCGGGCTCGAGAGCTTCATTCACGGAGCCCTTTGCATCTCTTACTCCGGACAGTGCTACATGTCGGGAATGATCTCCGAGCGGAGCGCGAATCGCGGATCGTGCGCGCAATCGTGCCGCAAGGATTACGTGTTGAAGGATGCGGCGACCGACGCGATCCTCGATACGGGATATCTCATCTCGGCACGCGACCTCGGCGCATTTGCAAGTCTTCCGGAGATCGCGGCAGCCGGTGTCGGCTGCCTCAAGATCGAAGGCCGGAAGAAGAAGCCGGAGTATGTCGCGGTTGTTACGAGAAATTATCGGACTACACTGAACCACCTCGCAGCCGGCGAGGACGCGACGCTGCCTGAGGACAACGTTCAGGAGCTCGTTCAGATATTCAGCCGCGGCTTCACGCCGGGCATGTACCGTGGCCGAGCAGGGCGCGACTACATCACTCGAAGCCACCCTGACAACAGGGGTCTCGAGATCGGAACGGTGGAGAAAACGGCGAACGGGGAAATTTTCGTCGAGGTGAACGCGCCGATAGTGGCGGGTGACGGACTCGGGTTCGAGCCTGCCACCGGTTCGCCCGAGCTCAGCAAGGGATTCACCGTCGACGACGTGCGCACGATTTCCAGCGGCAACTCCATCAGACAGGCCATCAGGTCATCAGTGACGGTGCCAGCAGGATGGAGAGTCGTGCGAAGCTTCGATTCGACGCTCATGCGGAGCGCTCGCACCAGCTTCGAGAGTGTGGAGCTGCCGAGCCACACACGGAAGACAAGAGTCGACGTGCGTGCGTTCGGCGCTGCCGGAAGCCCGCTCAAGCTCGTCTTCACGGCGGGCGAAGATTCAGTGACGGTGCGCAGCGACATAACGCTCGTGCCCGCGGAGAAGCGAGAGCTCGACGTCAGGCAGCTGCGCGATCAGCTTGGCCGGCTGGGAGAATCCGCGTTCGTTCTCGGCGAAGTCGAAGTGTCGGGCCTGGCGTCGCGACTCTTCATCCCCGTCAGCGAGCTCAACCGGATGCGACAGTCAGCAGTCGAAGATCTCGCACAGCGTGCGGGGTGGCGCGCTGACGGCGCGCAGCATGAGCGGCTCGACAAAATCGCACGAGCCGTCGCAGAAGTGAACGTGACACAGCATATCGATGCGACAGACTTCACGTTGACCGCTGAGACGTTCGCAATTGGCGACGCAATTGCCGCAGCGGAAGCGGGCGCGACGGAGATCTCTTTCGATCCTTTCCTCCGTCATCCGGCGCCGCCTCTGGCGCGCATTCGTGCGCTCGCAGCATCGCTGCGACCGATGGGCGTCGCGCTGCGCATTCGCCTTCCGAGCATCGTACGGCCGGAAGAGAGGCGCACGCTCGACAAGTGGCTCGCGCTGGATCTTCCTCTCGTGACCGGACACGTGGGCCTCGTCGCCGAGCTCGCGGGTCAGGGCAGGGATGTTGTCGCCGACTACTCCGTAAACTGCTTCAACCAGCACACCGCGGCGGAAATCCTCGCCATGGGTGCGCGGAGGATCGTGCTTTCCGTCGAGCTCACCGCGGATGAGATGGCCGACGTCAGCAGGCCGTGGAACGGGAGACAATTCGAAGTCGTGACCTACGGCCGTCCCGAGGGCATGATTATCGAGCATTGCGTTCTTTCGGCCGCGTTCGATCGCGAACCCACGACATGCCGCGACCTGTGCGTGCGCGATCACACCAACGTCGAGCTCACCGATCCCGCGGGATACACATTTCCCGTGGCGACAGACAGCGCCTGCCGAAACAGGCTGCTGCATTCGCGACCAGTCGAAGCGTCCGAGTTCATTCCCCGGTTGTGGCGCAACGGACTGCGCAGCTACCGGCTCCTGTTCAACGTTCACGGTGAGCGCATAGCCGACCTTACGAGAGGCTATCGATCGATGCTCGATGCTCTGCAGGGCGGCATCGCAGTGACCTCCACGCCGCGCGACTACGTCGGAAGCGAGTTCACCCGGGGCCATTTTGCGCGCGCCGTCTGACATTTGAGAGTACTCGTCACGGGCGGTGCCGGATTCATTGGAAGCCATTTCACCGATCGGCTCGTCGCGCGCGGTGACGAGGTTGTCATCGTCGATTCCTTCGATCCGTTCTACGATCCTTCCGTCAAGCGGGCGAACATCGCGGCCGCGCTCGGCTCGGGGCTTGCGCAGCTCATCGAAGCTGACATCTGCAATCGCAAAGGACTCGAAGAACAGCTGGAAAGCATCGAGATCGACGCGATCGTGCATCTTGCCGCTCGCGCGGGCGTGAGGCCGTCGCTCGAGCGTCCGATGGACTACGTTCGCACGAACGTCGAAGGAACGCAGTCGCTT
>DASWQD010000180.1:0-4246 GCA_036398255.1 Gemmatimonadaceae bacterium
GCTGTATGGCACCTTTCCCAAACACATGTGTACTTAACGGCGACCCCACTCGCCGGATGTATGCCCGATGAAGACTGCACTGTGCAAGTCTGTTCTTACGCTCGCCGCGTCGTTCGCCCTTGCTGCATGCTCCAACGATTCACGGTCCGCCGATGACGTCCTCGCTGAAGACAGCACCCTCGCTCTCGAGGTGATGACGGCGAATGTCGATTCCACTCAGATTCAGGCCGACACTGCGGCTCCGCTTGTAGAGCTCGCACCGGAAAACGTGCCGCCGGCAGAACCTGCTGAGGTGTCGGCTCCAGTCGCGGCTCCCGCTCCTGTGATTGCACAGGAATCTCCTGAGCCGAAAGTTGTTCGGAGATCCGCGCCGCGTCGTGTGAGAAAGCCTCCGTCCCGCGCGCGTCCTGCCACAGTGCGCGTGGCCAGCAGGTCCTCCACTACATCAGCCGCTCGCCCAATCCCATCGACGCCGATGAAATCCTCGGCGACGATTCCCTCGGGAACCGAGCTTTCTCTCACATCCGGCCAGCGCGTCTGCGCAAGCATGAGCAATCCCGGCGACAGATTCACGGCTCGACTCTCAGAAGATTTGATGGGCCCACTCGGAGTCGTTATCCCCAAGGGAACTCCCGCAACCGCGCAGATCTTTTCCCTGGAAAAAGGCGTCGATCTCCGGATGCGCTCGATCGACTTCGCTGGACAAGCGCATTCGATCGACTCCGACGTCACGCATACCGACATCGAGAAAGTCACGCGTAAGTCGCCGGCCAACAAAAGTCGCGTCGCCGCTGGTGCTGGAATTGGCGCGGTTACCGGCGGGGTGATTGGCGGCTCCGTACCGGGCGCCGTGATCGGAGCGGCCGGAGGCGCGATCGCCGGCGCAGTGACTTCCCGCCGGACTTCGCGCGTGGATTACTGCATCCCCGAGGGAGGAAAGATCGCCGTCCGCCTCACCGAGCCCCTCAAGCTGACGCTGTCGGAATGAGCTGAATGTGCCGGGGATTGCGGAATCCCCGGCACCTCCGAAGATTGGGTTTGCCCACCCGAACAAAGCCTGAAGAAATGGGTGAATCCGCCTCGCTCCTCCAATCCGGGACTGCCCCAGATGCCGCCCTCGTGCTGACCCCGCACACCGCGTCGGCATCACAGCGCTCTGCAATCGAGGCGGCACTCGGCCCGGTGCTGGTTCTCGCCGGCCCAGGCGCGGGGAAGACTTTCTGCCTGATCGAGCGGATCCGGTACCTCATCGAGAAAAAAGGTGTCGCACCCGACCGGATCTGCGCTTTCACCTTCACCAACAAGGCCGCGGGGGAAATCTCCTCCCGCCTCGAGAAGTTTCTCGGACCGAAGGCAGGCGACATCAAGCGCGGAACACTCCACGCATTCTGCGCCGAGCTCCTGAGGGAGTTCGCGGAGCATTCCGGGCTTCAGCCGGGATTCGGAATCGCCGACGAGGAATACTCCACGAGCGTGCTCCGCCGCATCGGAGTGCAGGCCCGCTGGCATGCGAGAACGCTTCGCTCGTTCACCTCGCATCGCTTCATCGACGGCTACCAGATGGATGAGCGCGACGCGAGCCGATACATGGAGTACATCGCGTTCCTCAACAAGCGGAACCTCGTCGACTTCGACATGCTCGTGATGAAGACAGCCGATCTGCTTCGTCTCGACGACATCTCCGCGAAAGTCCGCAGCCGATGGGACGTAGTGCTCGTCGATGAGTTCCAGGATCTCACGCCCGTGCAGTACCAGGTCATTCACGCGCTCGCGAAGGAGCATCGCAACATCTTCGTCGTCGGCGACGACGAGCAGTCGATCTATTCATGGGCCGGTGCAAGCCCGAAAGTTTTCACGAAGTTCATCAACGACTTCGGCCTCGACAAACCCACGAGCGAGCTGGCCGAGAATCGCCGTTGCCCGCGGGAGATCGTGGATCTCGCGCGCAAGCTGGCGAACTTCAACACTCCGATCTTCGCGCATCGGTCACACGCCGAGTCGGACAAGCCGTGCGCGTTCCCGGTTGCGGCTCGCAAGTTTGCGACGGCGGACGACGAAGTCGCATGGGTGATCGAGGATCTCTGCCGCGATCGCGCCGAGCACGGCCTGCGCTGGGGAGACTATGCCCTGCTCTATCGCGCGAACGACATGGGCAACGGTGCTGAAGCGCGTTTTCTGACCGCAGGTGTTCCATGCCGCATGGCGAACGGGCGCGCGCTCTCCGACGATCCAGTCGTGCGCTACGTGATCGCAGCTCTCCGCGTGATCGGCGACCCGTCGGATCCAATACATCACGAGGGATTTCTCCAGGTAGTTCTCCCGCGTCCGCTGTTCGACAGCGTCCGCATGAAGGCAGAGGAGCGTCACCGCGACATCCTCGCGCACCTCGAGCGTACCACGCGGCATCTTCCGCGCGAACATGAGGATGGACGCAAACTCCGACGCGCGATCGCCGCACTGCGAAACCTCACAGCGTTGGGACAGCGACACGACGCCCTCGCGCCGCTCGTGAACGAGCTGTTGTCTCACAAGGTCGGACAGTACCTCACGGTTCTCGAGGAGAACCATGACGAGCTCTCGGATCCAGCGGAGAATCCCGAGATCGAAGCGCTCGCGAGGCGAATCGAGGATGCGCTCGATCACCGCCGCACGGTTTGGATTCCGCGCATGGGCGGCGTCGAGATCGCGCTCAAGGGAATGCTTGCGACGTTCGGGATCACCCGCGTTCAGCTCGGCGGATATCCCCCCGACGGCTCGATCGGCCTCGGCCATGCAGACTGCGCTTCGCTCGGCATTGCGCTTGGGCTCTTCAAGGCGATGCAGCTGCTGCGCAGCCGCGAGTTCGTCAATCACTTCCGCGATTTCACCGCGATCGATATCGAGACCACCGACAACAACGTCACGCGTGCCGAGCTCGTGGAGATTGCGGCCGTTCGTGTACGAAACGGCCGCGTTGCCGATGAGCTCAGGTCATTCGTCAAACCCGACGAGCCCATTTCCGGCGACGCGTTCGAAGCTCATGGCATCTCGGAGCATGACGTGAGCGATGCGCCGTCGTTCGCCGAGATCTGGCCGCGGTTCCGCGAGTTCTGCGGCAGTGATGTCGTGGTTGCGCACAACGGGCACAACTTCGACTTCCCGATCCTGCGTAGGATGGCCGGTGAAGCCGAGTTTGCAGACATCTACACGTACGACACACTGGTTCTCGCGCGCGAGCTGCGCACCGGGAGCGCTTCGCTCCAGAATCTCGCTCGCGTTTACGAGATTCCCCCCGGCCGCGCGCATCATGCGCTCGACGATACACGCACTCTCGCGAAAGTGTTTCTCGCGCTCGGGGAAGAGAAACTCGTCCGGGCGCGGAAGACCTGCCTCGACGTCATGCTCGACTATCTCGGTATCGGATTGTCGCTTTCCGATCGCGACACGCTTTGCGAGGAAGCCGAGCGTCTGCGGGAGCTGACCCGTTTCTATGCGCTCGGCCGGTACACGCGCTGCCTCGATTTCTATCGTGCCGAGTGTGATCTGTGCACTGACGTGAGTGTCCCGGCTCTCGAGGAGCTGATCGAGATGCTCGGAGGCGAAGGTCTGCGAGAGAGAATGAGAACCGACAAGACCGCCGATGAGCGCTATCCCGAGGCAATGCTTCGGCTGAGGCCGCTGCTCGCAATGCATCACGGGCTGCCGCTCAAGGATCAGATTGCGGGATTGCTCGAGCGCATCACCCTGTCGAAATGGGATGGCGTGCAGGTCGATGATGAGCGGGTGAATCTGCTCACTCTCCATTCGACCAAGGGTCTCGAGTTTTCGAGAGTCTACATCCTCGGGACGGATGATCTCGGGTTCACGCGCGACGATCGCAGGTCGAAGGATCAGGTCGAAGAGCTCAGGCGACTACTATATGTAGGGATGACGCGCACGATGGATCGCCTTGTCCTGACGTGCGCCCAGTCGCGGAACGGCGAGGATTGCGGGGGTCACCGCATGCTGGATGAAATGGAAATCACCCCGGAGGTGATGTGACCAGCTGGAAGATTCCCGTCGGTGGAGAGATGACTTCAGCGATATATGACGAAGGCGCGGGCGACGTGATCGAGGGAACCGTCTTCGTCTGCGCGCATGGTGCGGGCGGCAACATCGTGGACGGGTCGATGCAGAAGACCGCGAAGGCGCTCGTCGCCCGTGGCGTGAGCTTCGTCCGATTCAACTTCCTGTACAAGGAGAAGAAGTCCGGCCGTCCCGATCCGAT
>DASWQD010000181.1:0-1726 GCA_036398255.1 Gemmatimonadaceae bacterium
AGTCACGCCGAACCGTACGGGCCGTGACGCCGAGCACTTCAGCTGTCTCCTCTTCGGTGAGTCCGGCGAAGAATCGGCATTCGACCACGCGGCTGAGCCGCTCGTCGATCGTTGCGAGCTCGCGAAGCGCGTCATCGACGGCGAGCAGAGTGTCTGCTCGTTCTTCGGCTACGAGCATGTCGTCCGTAAGGCTCACACGCCGCGGCGCCGATCCCCGCTTGTCGGTCTGATACCGGCGCGCGTAGTCCACGAGGATACGCCGCATTGCATTCGAGGCGACGGAAAAGAAATGCGTGCGGTCGTTCCACTGGACGCGCGTCTGATCCACGAGCTTCAGATACGCTTCGTGCACGAGGCCTGTCGTGTCGAGTGTGTGACCGGGTCGCTCGCTCCCCATTTGCCGGTGGGCGATCCGGCGCAGCTCTTCGGAAACAAGGGGGAACAGCCTGTCCACGGCGTCGGATTCGCCGTCGCGCCACGCGACGAGCTGACTCGTGATGTCGACGTCCTGATCCATTCGAGCCCGCTCCCGGGAGTAGCCCGTAACTGTTCAAGATGCTGCGCGAACCGTGATTCAGCAAACGGGCCTCCTGTCAGCGCTCGACGCGATTATTCCAGACGCGATTGTCCCAATGGGTATACGCGTATTCCACGCGGAAATCCGGACAGAGCGCCCGATCGACGGCGACGAGCTCATGTCCCGGGTCCTTGCATTAGGCACTCCACATTCGTAAGTTAGGACGCACTAAGTTTGAACCATTGATACCCTAATTCCGCCACGGGAGTGGTTACCATTCCATCGCCGTTCCGCATCGCCGCGGGCTTCGTGGCCTGCGCCGTCATGTTTGCCTGCAAGGACATTCTCACCGAGTCCCCTTCCCCTGCGGACGTGTTCGACGCACCGGTCGACGGGCTCACCGACGCCGAGCTGGCCGTTTTTGCGAAAGGAGACGCTGAGTTCTCTCGACGGTTTGCACCCAATACCGGCCTTGGCCCGATCTTCAACAACACCTCCTGCTTTTCCTGCCACAGTGGAGATGGCCGAGGACGCCTGGAGAACTCCCTCCAGCGGATAGGCTCCGCCGCCGACGGGTTCCTCGGCCACCTCGGCGGACCGCAGATCCAGGACAAGGCGATTGCCGGCGCCGAATTCGAGCTCCTCCCGCCCGGGATTCCATTCTCGGTCAGGCTTCCGCCTCCCGTCTTTGGGGCTGGTCTCATCGAGGCCATCCCCGCCTCCGCCATTCTCGCACTCGCCGATCCCGGCGATGCCAACGGAGACGGAATCTCCGGACGCGCGAATATCGTCAACACGCCAGACTTCGTTCCCGCATCGGAGCCCGGAAGCGGGCAGGGACAGCTGGGCAGATTCGGTCGCAAGGCCCAGACGAGCAGCCTCATCCAGCAGGTCATCGAGGCGTATCTCCAGGACATCGGGGTCACGTCCGACGTCCTCCCCCACGAAAATCGAAATCCGCTCTCCAGCGTTCCGGTCGAGGCCGTCGACCGCGTGACGGATCCGGAGATTCCCGCCTCGACTGTGCTGGCGACGCTTCATTATGTGCGCACGCTTGCGCCGGCTGCACCAGGCGAGATGACCGCGCAGCGTGAGGAAGGATTCAAGCAGTTTGGAAGCATGGGCTGTGCGAGCTGTCACGTTCCTGTTCTCAAGACAGGAGCACATCGGATCAGCGCGCTCGCCAACAAGGATGTTGTCCTCTACTCC
>DASWQD010000182.1:0-20983 GCA_036398255.1 Gemmatimonadaceae bacterium
AGTAACTACTACAATGAAGTCTTCGCTGACCCAAAGGACGTGGATCGTGTATACGCGATCGAGCCGATCCTTCAGGTCAGCAACGACGGGGGCAAGACATTCGGGCGAGTTGGCGAGCGCAACAAGCACGTCGACAACCACTCGGTGTGGATCGATCCCGACGAGACGACGCACCTCGTGATCGGAACCGACGGCGGAGTCTACGAAAGCTTCGACAGGGGCAAGTCATATCGATTCGTTGCGAACATGCCGATCACGCAGTACTACCGCGTCGCGACGGACGACTCGAAGCCCTTCTACAGAGTGTACGGCGGCGCACAGGACAACTTTTCGGTCGGCGGCCCATCACGCACACGCAACACAAGCGGCATAACCAACGCCGACTGGTTCATCACGTCGGGCGGCGACGGCTTCGGATCCGTTGTCGATCCGGTTGATCCCAACATCGTGTACGCGCAGTCGCAGTTCGGAAACCTGTCTCGCTTCAACCTGAAGACGGGCGACGTCATGGGAATCCAGCCGACCGAGGAGCCGGGCACACCGGGTCCGCGGTGGGGATGGGATTCTCCGCTGTTCATCAGCCCGTTTAATCACAACCGCCTTTACTTCGCATCGAATCGGCTCTTCGTCTCGAACGACCGCGGCGATTCATGGAAGGTGATAAGCCCTGACCTCTCCCGGCTGATCGACCGAAATCGCCTGAAGGTGATGGGACGCGTAATGGGAATCGACGCCCTCGCAAAGAACGCATCGACCACGCTCTTCGGAGTCGCGTTGACGATCGCAGAATCCCCACTCAAGGAAGGAGTGCTGTTTGCGGGAACAGACGATGGGAAGGTAAGCGTCACCGAGAATGGCGGAGTGAGCTGGCGGTCAGTCTCTCATGTGCCGGGAGTACCGGATACGGCACCGGTGTTCAAGATCCTTCCATCGCAGCACGACGTGAATGTCGTGTACGCCGCATTCAACAATCATCAGGCCGGCGACTTCAAGCCGTACGTGATGAAATCGAGCGACCTAGGCAAAACGTGGACGTCGGTCACCGGTGATCTTCCCGATGGAAGCGTGTATTCGCTCGCCGAGGATCACATCGATCGCAACATCCTATTTGCGGGAACGGAGTGGGGACTCTTCGTCACACGCGACGGTGGAAGAAAGTGGCTCAGGCTGAACGGCGGACTGCCGACGATCCAGGTGCGCGACCTCGCCATCCAGAAACGCGAGAACGACCTCGTGCTTGGCACCTTTGGCCGCAGCTTCTACGTCCTCGACGACTACACTCCGCTCAGGACGATGAGCGATGCGACGCTCGCCAAGAATTTCCATCTCTTCCCGACGCGGCCGGCTCCGCTGTATGTGCCGTCGAGTCCCCTGGGACTTCCCGATGCCGTTGGTCCGGCATTCCAGGGTGCAGGCTACTATATGGCGGAGAATCCGCCGTTCGGCGCGGTCTTCACATACTATATGAAGAGTGCGCTCAAGTCCCGGCGTGAAAGACGCCAGGCAGCGGACAAGGAGCTCGCGAAGAAAGGCTCGGACGTCTTCTATCCGCCATGGGATTCGCTGAAGGCCGAGGATCGCGAGGAAGCACCGGCGGTCGTCGTCACGATCAGCGACGCGAACGGCGCGCCCATTCGTCGGCTGTATGCTCCGTCGGCTGCCGGGATCAACCGAATCGCGTGGGATCTCAAGCTTCAGGCGCCGAATCCCGTCGTCGGGCCGGCATATCAACCTGATCCCGACTGGCCATTCGGCGATCCGCCCGTTGCACCGTACGTCTCGCCCGGGACATACCGAGTGAGCTTCGCAACGCGCATCGACGGTGTATTCACCCCGCTCGGCGAACCGCAGACTTTCCAGGTCGTTGCGATCGACGGTCCTGCCGGCAGACGAATGGCATCGCTCGACGACCAGCAGAAAATCGCCGAGCTCGGGCGATCGGTTCTCGCGCTCGATCAGGTCGTTCGTGAGGCGATCACGCGAATGGCATTGTTCAGGCGCGCGGTGGATGAAACTCCGACCGCGGATACAACTCTCTTGCGCCGCGTGCGCATCATGACCGACAGGCTGAAGGACGCGCAGGAAATGCTCGGCGGCGATCCCACGATGTCGTCGCGCAATGAGCCGACGCCGCCGTCACTTCTCGGGCGCCTTCGCGGCGCAGTCGGCAACAACTGGGGATCGACGCTCGAAGCGCCGACTCCTCAACAGATGGCTGAGCTCGAGCTTGTGCGATCCAACTTCGGGGGAATTCTTGCTCAGGTGAGACAGCTGATCGAAGTCGATCTTAAAGCGCTCGAACACAGTGCCGAACAGGCTGGAGTGCCTTGGACAGCTGGACGGTTTCCTCGGCCGCGGGCAAGTCCGTAAAAGCAAGTCGTTAGTCTGTAGCTGGTAGCGGTAGCTATATGCTATAAGCTCTAAGAATATGAAAAGACCAGAACTGCGGGCGTCCCCGTCGTTTTCTAATACTTAGAGCTTAAAGCATATAGCTACCGCTACCAGCTGCAGACTAAAAGCCGCCACGTCCATGCGGAGTATCATGAGGACGATCTTTGCGAGGCAGCACCAACGCGAAAAAGACTCGGCGCAATAACGAGCTCGTTTCGCCCGGCTTGTTTTCCGTATCTACCGACTACATCATTGCGCGCATGACATCGAAGGTAGTTCTCGGCCTTATGCTCGCCGCGTCGCCGGTTGCCGCCCAGCTTCGCCCCGTGAGCACGTACTCGATCGTCGCGCGTGATTCGGCGACCGGGCAGGTTGGTGTTGCCGTTCAATCGCACTGGTTTGCCGTCGGCCAGATCGTTCCGTGGGCGGAAGCAGGTGTCGGGGCTGTCGCAACGCAGAGCTTCGTCGATCCGTCGTACGGAAAGCTCGGACTGGATCTTCTCCGCGCGGGTAAGAATGCGGCTGAGGCGCTGCGGGCTCTGCTGCATGCCGACGCCGCGTGCCAGGTGCGACAGGTGGGCATGATAGACGCGAAGGGAAATGTCGCGACCTTCACGGGCAGCCGCGACATCATCGCCGCAGGCGGAATTGCGGGAAAGCAGTCTGCGTCAACGCAGGTTCAATGCGGAGCATCGGGAGGATCGATGCTGGTGGGAAAGGACTTCGCGGTGCAGGCAAACCTGATGGCGAACGACGCGGTATGGCCCGCGATGGCCAAGGCGTTCACGGAAAGCAGCGGCGATCTAGCCGACCGGATGCTTTCAGCGCTCGATGCCGCACAGAAGGTCGGTGGTGACATTCGTGGCAAGCAATCCGCGGCTCTCGTGGTCGTGAGTGCAACAGGAACAGGCAAGCCGTGGCAGGATCGGATCTTCGATGTCCGTGTCGATGACCACGCCGATCCGCTCGTTGAACTGCGACGGCTTGTCGCAGTGCATCGCGCGTACAACCACATGAACGCCGGCGATGTGGCAGTAGAGCATGGCGACGCTGCGGCGGCTCTGCGCGAGTATTCAGCAGCGGAAAAGATCGCGGCCACAACGCCCGGCATTCCGCGCAGCCGACGCGCCGAGATGCTGTTCTGGCACGCAGTCGCACTTGTGAACATGAAACGGATTGAGGAATCGCTTCCGGTGTTTGCGCGTGCATTCGAGATCGAGCCCGCCTGGCGCGAGCTCACACGGCGGCTGCCCAAATCAGGTCTTCTGCCTGATGATGAAGCCTTGATCAAGCGGATCACGCAGGTGCCTGCGCGGTGAGAAGCTGCAGTCATCGCCGTCAATGATTCCTGATCAAGCCTACGCAGAGCTGATTCGGCTCTCGCGCGAAAAATCGGTGCTGCTTTCTTCTCTCGGGCTGCTGCAATGGGACGCGGAGATCTGCATGCCGCGCAGCGGCGTGAAGCATCGCGGGGATCAGATGGCACTGCTCGCAGGTCTCGTCCACGATCGAGCGACCGATCCACGAATCGCCGAGCTTCTGGGAAATATCGAGGGCTCGCCGCTCGTGAGCGACAGTGAGAGCCCCGAAGCCGTGAACGTGCGCGAGATTCGCCGCGAGTTCGATCGCGAGACGCGGCTGCCACGCCGGCTCGTCGAGGAGATGGCTCGTGTGTCGGCGCTCTCGTCACAGGCGTGGTCTGAAGCGCGCGATGCGAATTACTTCAAGGGCTTCGAGCCGTGGCTCGACCAGACATTTGCGCTCGCGCGTGAGAAGGCCGACGCAATGGGCTACGACGGAGGAGTGCGATACGACGCGCTCCTCGAAGACTACGAGCCGGGAATGACGACGGCGCAGCTGTCGACGCTCTTTGCGGAGGTTCGTCAGGGACTCGTGCCTCTTGTCGATTCCCTGCGGGATCGGCCACCGGCTCCCGCGCACCTGACCGAGCGCGAATTCCCGGTCGACCGCCAGCGCGCGTTCGCCGAGATGATGGCTGTCACTCTCGGGTTTGGTATCGACGGCGGCCGGTTCGACCTTGGACCGCATCCGTTCTGTACGGCGATCGGAACTGGCGACGTGCGACTCTCGACGCGCTATCATCCTCGAAACCTCACGAGCGGATTTCTCGGGACTGTGCACGAGACGGGACACGCGCTTTACGAACAGGGTCTCGATCCCGCACACTACGGAACGCCGATGGGTGACGCGGTGTCACTCGGCATTCACGAGTCGCAGTCGCGACTGTGGGAGAACCTCGTCGGGCGAAGTCACGGCTTCTGGCTCTACTTCTATCCGCAGCTTCAGGAAATATTCAAGGAATCGCTGTACGACATTTCGCTCGACGAATTCCGCTCGATGATGAATACCGTTGCGCCGGGCCTCATCCGCGTCGAGGCAGACGAGGTGACCTACAACCTTCACATCGTGATACGGTTCGAGCTCGAGCGCGCACTTCTCGATGGCGACCTTCGGGCGGCTGATCTTCCCGGCGTATGGAACGAGCGGTACGAGGAATACCTTGGCATCACGCCGGACAGCGATCGCAACGGCTGCCTTCAGGACATACACTGGTCGGAAGCCCTCATCGGATACTTTCCGACATACACGCTCGGCAACGTTTACTCGGCGCAGCTGTTCGATGCCGCCGAGCGTGCGGTTGGTCCGCTGGAGGATGCGTTTGCGGCGGGCAAGTTCAGCGAGCTTCGCGGGTGGCTCAAGGAGAACGTTCACCGACATGGAAAACGCTACCGGGCGCCGGAGCTGATCGAGAAGGTTACAGGAAAGCCTCCCAACCCGTCGGCGCTGGTTGCCAGTCTGTCAGATCGTTATCGCGCGTAGTGAAATCGCGGTGGTCGAGTCAATCAACGATCCTCTTCCTTTTCGGAGATGTTCTCGCCAGAGCCTGATGGAAGTTGCGCAGCGTTCTGATCTTCCTCCAGAGATCTGATCTCGACGAGCGGAGGAGGCGGTTGCTTGCGGCGCAGCAGGATCGCAAGGATGATCACCACCAGGACGACAATCGGAATGAGCCTGATCACGGGGCGTCTCCTTCTGGTTACCTGAGAATGAACCTGGCTCCGTACTTCGTGAGCAGCGGGCTGCCTTCAGCGAGGCATTGCTTCGATTCGTGTCGATGCATTGAGCACGCCTTCGGAGCATCTTTAAATTATCGAGTGACGACGAACTTCACATACAGACGAGTGAGATCGTGACGACTTCCATCCGCACTTTAGCTCTGTTGATACTGCTCTGCTGGCCGACCATTCTCGGAGCGCAGAAGCTGCCGGACGGGTACTGGCCAGTCGAGAAGAGCCAGCCGATCCTGGACAAGACGCAGGAGGTGCGTCTCGCCCCAAACCTGTCGCACCTGAGCGATGGTGAACGGAAGGCAGTCGGCAAGCTTCTGGAAGTCGGCAAGATTTTCCAGGCGCTCTATGAGCAGCAGCGGGATGCCACCGCTCTTGTCTCCCTTCGCGCGCTCGAGGCGCTGGACAAGCGCCGCGCGTCACCAGCTGCAACGCGGAATCTTCTGACGCTGTATCGGCTGTTTCAGGGACCAATCGCACAGACGCTGGAGAATACACGCGAGCCCTTCCTTCCGGTGACGATGACACCGCCGGGCAAGAATGTCTTTCCGCTCGGAATTACGTCGGAGGAAGTCGATGCCTTCATCAAGACGAATCCGGCCAAGCGGGATGTAGTGCTCGATGCGCGCACGGTCGTCCGTCGCGCAACGGCGGAAAATCTTCAGCGCGATATCCTCAAGCTCAGGCAGCATCAGGTGCTCGCAACACTGCATCCTTTTCTGCTGACCGAGCTGGAGAAGCTTGCGGCAAAGCCGAATTCGAAGACGCTCTACGGCGTGCCTTATTCGCTCGCTTATGCGGATGAGCTGATTAGGTCGCATCGCCTCCTGAACGAAGCTGCCGAGCTGGTTCAGCCGACCGATGAGGAGTTTGCGCGGTATCTGCGGAATCGGAGCCGAGACCTGCTTTCCAACGATTATGAATCGGGGGATGCGGCCTGGATAACGGGGCGATTCAAGAACCTGAACGCGCAGATCGGGTCATACGAGACCTATGACGACGAGCTGTTCGGCGTCAAGTCGTTCTTCGCTTTCAGTCTCCTGAGCGCGCTGCCGAAGGAGACAGCCGACCTTCGACAGGCACTGAGAGGTCTCCAGGCCCTGGAGGAGTCGCTGCCGTACCAGCATCACAAGCGGGTGAGGGAAGACATTCCCGTTGGGGTCTACGAGGTAATCGCGGATTTCGGGCAGGCGCGGGGGAGCAACACCGCCACAATCCTTCCAAACGAGAGTTATCTGGCGCGGCGGTATGGAAGAACGATCCTGCTGCGCGCCAACATCATGCGCGACCAGGGAATCTTTCAGAACACCAGCCGTGCGTGGGAGGCTGCAACCGCGCCCGCACACAAAAACGATCTCACGTCCGACGGCAACTTCTATCGCACTCTCTGGCACGAGATCGGCCACTACCTTGGCGTTGACAGAACCGCCGATGGCCGCGAGCTCGATGCCGCGCTCAAGGATGATTCAAACATCATGGAGGAGATGAAGGCAGACCTCGTCTCTCTGTTCGTCGCGGAGGCGCTGCACAAGCAGGGCTATTACGACGCGACCAAGCTTCGCTCGGTCTACGCGAGCGGTATCAACCGTGTATTGCAGAACAACAAGCCACGCCGTGACCAGGCGTACAACACCATGCAGCTGATGCAGTGGAACTTCTTCATGGAGAACGGGCTTCTCAAGTTCGATCCGAAGAGTGGGCAGCTCAGCATCGATTACCCGAAGTATCACGAGGTCGCGGGCAAGATGCTCGCGAAGGTCCTGGAGGTGCAGTACAACGGGGACAAGGCCGCCGCGGATCGTTTCATCGACCAGTACACGACGTGGAACGAAAACCTGCATGGCGTCGTTGCAAAGAACATTCGCGCTCAGCAGCGATATCGTTTCCGGCTCATGAAGTACGCGGTAATGGATGAATAGCGGCGATGAGCTCGACGAGGAATTCCCGCTTGGTGACGGCACAGCGGATACTTCTCGACGTAACGTGTCCTTTCGTTTCACAGATGGAATACCTGTGGTCGAGGCAAACCAGCTCGACTCCTGAAACTGCTCACCTTTCCGCACATATGAAATATCTCACGGCGATCCTACTGCTCACTTCAGCTGCATGCGCTTCGCCTCAACCACGATCCAGGCCGGATACAGAAGCAGCTGAGGTCGCTCGAGCCGTTCGGGCAGTCGAGGAGGAGTGGAACGCTGCGATCAAGCGCCGCGATGCAAAGGCGATGCAGCGCTTTCTTGCGCCCGGTTATTTTCTCGCGGTCGGAGTTCAGGGACGACCTCTGCAGGTTGTGCCCCGAGAGAACTGGCTGCGGAATCTCGAGCTGTACGACATTCAGTCCTTCAGCATCGACGACATGAAGGTGAGTGTCTATGGAGAGACTGCTGTCGCGACGATGCTCATCACCCAGAAGGCGGTTGTCGGCCGCGAGCGCCGGGACCGAAGCGCGCAGTTCTTCATCACCGATGTATGGGTCAGACATGCGGACGGGTGGCGCGTTGCCGAACGTCACTCGAGCCGTCCGGAGCAGCCGGCGTCCCGCTGAAGGAATGAAGCAGCCCAGATCATCTCGATGCTTGTAGATCTGCTCAATGCCTCGAAGCCGTCATCACCCGCATCTGTATCCTGCACCAGGAGGAACTGAAGCGACGGCATCGCCGCAATGACCGGCATCGAGTCATCCTTTGCATCGACCGAAAGCCTGCCGAGCTTGGGAAGAGCGGCAAGGTGAGCAACTCCCGCGCGCGATAGCGGCAGTGAGCTGTCGATATCGAGGCCGTAGAGGCCATCGAGCCCTCGGAGATTCGCGAGCGCGCCATCGGAGATGGCTCCCCGCAATGTCAGCTGGTTAGGCATCACATCGGGGCTCAGCAATCCTATCTCCACCTTGCCCCCGCGCCATTCGGCGAACACGGGCAGATCGTGGAGGGCAGCGAGGCCGCTGTCGGTGACGTTGTTGCCGCTCCAGAAATGAGAGATCCGCACCTTGCCCGCGAGCGCGCGAATGGCTCCGTCGCCGGTGTTTGTCCACATCAGGTTGAGGCGCTGGAGCGAATGACAATCGCGCAGATGCTCGATCCCGCTGTCTGTCACGCGCGTAAGCACGAGCGAGAGTGTTTCGAGATTCGGCAGATTCCGAAGCACTTCCAGACCACGATCAGTGACGCCGGTCTGGCTCAAGTCGAGCTCACGGAGCTGAGGCATCCGCGCGAGGTACTCGATCCCGTCGTCTGTCAGCGCTTTCGAATTCGACAGCCGGAGCGCCACCACATGCTCGAGGTGCGAAATGCGCTCGAGCATCTCGTCGGTCATCTGGCCATGCGCATCGATGACGGAATCGAGAACATCGAGGCGAGAAGTCTTCACGGGGCGGGCAATGAGCTCATCCCAGCTCGCGAAGCCGTGCTCGCGTGCAATCAGAAAGCGTGCGTCGTCGAGAGTGATGTCGATCTCGTCGGGATTCGTTCCGCGTTTTCCAAGATCACCCTGAACATAGGATCGAAGTCCGCGCCACGCGCGGCGGTGCCAGGTATATGAGTAATGCCGCTCGAGGGCTTCAGGCGTGCCTGTTCGATAGGCGTCGAGCAGCGCCTGCGCTTTCGTCTCGTAAAGTGAGAGAGCGTCGGCCACCGTCGCAGGATCCGGCTCGACGGCACGCTTGAGATCAGTCCAGCCGAGGAATCCGTGCTCTCGGGCGAGAGCTAGCTGTACGTCGCGCAGTGTCGGATTTGATGGAACTGTGCCGAGTGCACGGCGGAGCCGCTCGCGGACATCGGGGTTGTCGAGTGAGGAGAGCCACCGCTTCGCTTCCTTCTTGAGGCTCTCGAGACCTGGGCCGCGGGGGAAATCGTTTTGCATACACCTTCTCCGGTAACGCCTGACGTCCGCTGAGTGACAGGCACGGAAGAAGGTTCGGCCAGCTGCACCAGGAACCCATATCGGGTGGGACAATTCCCTTGCCGCGGACAGGAGGCGCCCCGATGCGCTCTGGCAATGAACATGACAAGCCCCATAATTAACGTCAATGCCAATACGACCTCTTATCCTGGCGGGGCTGTTATGCGCATCCCGCGCATACGCGCAGCACGACGATCACAAGACGCCGGGCCGCCACGGCGTACACACCGCCGCGCTCGGCCACGTGACCTTCCCAAATTCAGGAAGCGCCGCAGCACAGAAGCCGTTTCTCACCGGCCTGGCACTGCTTCACAGCTTCGAGTACGACGCGGCGGCCGATTCGTTCAGGGTTGCGACGAAGATCGATCCGAAGTTCGCGCTCGCCTACTGGATGGAGGCGCTCACCAACTCGAAAGTCATCTGGGGTCTCGAGGATCTGCCGGCTGCGCGCGCGACACTCGCGCGGCTTGCACCGTCGACCGAGTCGCGGCTTGCTCTTGCGCGGTCACCGGGCGAACGCGCGTTCGGCAGCGCAGTAGAAGCGTTCTACGGTGAAGGCGAGCTCAGATCCAGGGTCAGCAGGTTCGCGGAGGCTCTGCGACGCTGGACTGTCTCGATGCCGTCAGATCCAGAGGCCCGTGCTTTTGCAGCGCTCGCACTCATATGGGAAGCGTACTACCTGAGGGCGGGAGCTGCCGATTCGCTCAACAGGGAAGCAGTCACGCATGCGCAGTACCTGTTCGACAGAAATCCGCAGCATCCGGGCGCAGCACATTACATCATTCACGCGTCCGATGCACCTGCTGCCGCACACCGCGGACTGCGTGCTGCGCGGGAATACTCACGAATTGCACCTGATGCCGAGCATGCGCTTCACATGCCCTCGCACATTTTCCTGCCGCTGGGATTGTGGGATGACATGGTGGACTCGAACGAGCGCGCATGGCGGGCATCCCGCGCTGACGTGGCTCGTCACGACGATCCTGCGTGGGAGAACGACTGGCACAGTCTCAACTGGCTTCAATACGCCTATCTCCAGCTGGGGCGCTGGAAAGATGCGCGTGCATTGATCGATACCGCGCGCGCGCTGACTGCCGGAATGCAGGACAAAGTGAAGGCGGCAGATCTTCCCGACGCGGCGTATGCGACAGAGGAGCTTGCGTTCAGGTACGGGGCCGAAACCGGCGACTGGAGTGCGTTCCCTGTCGATTCAGTTCGCATCGACACGAAGGATGCCACGATCTCCGTTCGTGCGCGGTCGATGGCGCTCGGATCGCTGTATCAGCGTGGAACCATCGCCGCGATGCGAGGGGACTCGACGACGGCAATAACGATGGCCGAGGCGATTCGCGCGCCGAGAGAAGCCATGGCGTCGCTGATCGAGATATCCCTGCTCGAGAAAAGGGGAGATCGGAGAACCGTGATCGCCGCGCTCGAGAAGCTTCGTCCGCAAGCCCGTGTTGATCGGTATTCGTCGATGAGGCCAAGTCCCGTCCTCAACATCGACGAGACGCTCGGTGCAGCTCTCGTCGTGGCGGGCCGGCCGCGCGATGCGATCGAAGTATATCGGGAAGCGCTGAAGGATCGTCCGGGGCGCGCAGCATCGCTGCTCGGATTGGCTCGTGCGCAATCGGCGGCTGGCGACAAATCGGCGGCTGGGCAGACGTACGCTGAGCTGGCGAAGATCTGGAACCGGGCTGATCCGGAGGTGAAGGCCCTCATTGAGAAATGATGAATCGGCTGAAGACACCAGACGGCGTAACCGTCTCATATGACAAGTACGGCAGCGGACCCGGCCTGCTCCTGGTGCACGGAGCCTTCAGCGATCATGCGACGAACTGGGAATTCGTCAGGGAGAGGCTGCAGAAGAGATACACTGTGTACGCTGTTGCGCGACGAGGCCGCGGAGAAACCGATGCAACCAAAGGACACAGCGTCGAAGACGAGATCGCCGACACAGCTGCAGTGATCGCTTCCATTGACGAACCTCTATTCCTGCTCGGTCACTCCTATGGAGCGCACGTCGTGCTCGGCGCCGCGATGATCGAGACAGGCAGAGTCCGCAAGCTTGTGGCTTACGAGCCGGCCTTTCCTGCCTCGGTCGATAAAGACGTGATGCGTAGCCTGGAGGCTTTGGCATCACGGGGAGAGTGGGACGAATTCGCCGAGACCTTCTTCAGGGACATGCTGCATGTTCCCGCGGAGGTCGTGGAGGAAATGCGCGCGCCCGAGATATGGTCTCCGATCATCGACGATGCAAAGCCATCACTGGGCGACCTGCGCGCGATCCTCCGGTACTCCTTCAATGTGGAGCGCTTTCGGGCTTTGAATGTGCCCGTGATGCTGCAAGTGGGCACTGAGAGTCCGCGCGACATGTACGCCACCGACGCGCTTGCGGCTGTTCTCCCTGACGTCAGGATCGACGAGCTCGCAGGACAGGCTCACGAAGGGATGACTACAGCGCCGGATCTGTACGTGGAGTCGGTATGTCGCTTCCTGGTCTGACATGGATGAGCTCGAGCGGCTGAACCGGGCATTGGATGGACGCTATCAGCTCAGCCATGAGATAGGACGTGGCGGGATGGCGACGGTTTATCGCGCACATGATATCAAGCACGACCGGTCCGTCGCCCTGAAAGTTCTCAAGCCTCACCTGTCCGCCGCTGTCGGTGGCGAGCGATTTCTTCGCGAGATCGCCTTGACTGCCCGGCTCGACCACTCGCATATCCTTCCGCTCCTCGACTCGGGCGAAGCCGACGGGCTTCTGTACTACGTGATGCCGTACGTCGAAGGCGAATCACTGCGTGATCGACTGGATCGCGAAAAGCAGCTTTCGCTGACTGATTCTCTCGCCATCGTCCACGAGATCGCGGATGCCCTGAGCTATGCGAATGACCGGGGCGTTGTCCATCGCGACATCAAGCCGGAGAACGTTCTGCTGAGCGGAGGCCACGCGCGACTTGCTGACTTCGGCATTGCGCGCGCGATAAAAGCAGCGGGCAGTGCATCCCTCACCGAAACGGGACTCGCGATCGGTACACCGACATACATGAGCCCGGAGCAGGCTGCCGGTGAACGCGAAGTCGACGCACGCGCCGATGTCTACAGCCTCGGCTGCGTTCTCTACGAGATGCTTTCCGGACAACCTCCGTACACTGGAGTGAATGCGGAAGCGGTCATTGCCCGCAAGATGCTGGAGCCGGTACCCAGCATCCGGGTTGTACGCGATGCCGTACCTGCTTCGATCGATCGAGCGGTGACGAAAGCACTCGCGAAGGTTCCAGCTGATCGGTATGGATCGGCGCGCGAGTTCGTCGAAGCACTGGAGAGCAAAGATGCGGTGGCGGCGCCGCCTGCTAAGGCAACGGGGCGCAACTGGCGCATCGCCTCTTACGCGGTAGCGGCGGTTATCGCGATTGCCGTGATTGCCATCCTCTTGTTCGCGAGAGGGGGTGGCGCACCACGCAGTGCAGCCGGCAGCTCGCGGATTGTTTCTCTTGCGGTTCTGCCTCTCGAGAATCTGACCGGCGGAGGCGACCAGGATTATTTCGCCGCCGGCATGCACGAGGCACTCATCGTTCATCTCGGCAAACTGAGCGGCCTCGAGCGTGTGATCGCCCGGCCTTCGGTGATGCGATACCAGAAGAGCGAACGTCCGCTGCGGGAGATTGCGGGTGAGCTCGGAGTCGGCGCGCTGATAACCGGAACGGTTTTGCGTTCAGGCAATCGAGTGCGTATCACGGCACAGCTGATAGATCCTGCGAGCGAGCGGCAGCTCTGGGCGGAAAGCTATGAGCGCGAGATCGAGGACGTGTTCGCTCTCCAGAACGAGGTCGTCAGTGCGATCGCGAGTCAGGTGCAGCTCCAGCTTTCTCCGAGCGAGCGCGCGGGTCTGACACAGGCCAGAAGAGTCAACCAGCGAGCCTACGATGCGTATCTCAAGGGAAAGTTCCAGCTGAGCAAGTTCACGCGCGAAGGCTTCGACAGCGCGATGACTCTGTTCAACCAGGCGATCTCGATCGATCCTTCTGAACCGCTTGCGTATGCCGGACTCGCCGGGGCGTATTCACTGATGGAAGTGCTGACCGACACGCCATCGTCAGTTGCAATGCCGCGCGCAAAAGCTGCAGCGCTTCGGGCGCTACAGCTCGATCCCGACCTGGCCCAGGCGCATGATGCGTTGAGTGAGGTACAGACGAACGAGTGGGATTACAAAAGCGCGGATGAGAGCGTTCGACGCGCGATCGCCCTGAACCCCAACCTTCCGGAACCGCATATCCATAACGCGTGGAACCTCAGCATATTCGGAACAGAGGCGGAGTCACTCGCCGAGATGAAGCGGGCGATCGAGCTCGACCCGCTTTCTCCGTTGTACACCGCGTGGCTCAGTGGCCTGTACTGGGAGTTCGGCAGATTCGACGATGCGATTGCCACAGCGGAAAAGGCCCTGCAGCTCCAACCCGATTTTCCGATTGGGCTCTACATGCTCGGTCTTTCATATTCGGACAAGGGCGAGCACGAGAAAGCGATAGCCATCCACGAAAAAGGTGCATCGAAGTACTTCAATCAAAGCTTCTGGTGGGCCCTTGCCCGCAGCTACGCTCGGGCCGGCCGAACCGCGGAGGCACGGAAGATCCTGGCGACTGCAGAGAGCGGCAAGCCGATTGATGCGGTGCATCCATGGTTCATCGCGGGCGCTTACGTTGCGCTCGGGGAAAACGACAAGGCGATGGAGTGGCTCGAGAAGGCATACGAGACGCGGAGCCTGTTCCTTCCGAACCTCAAGCGTGACCGCTCAGCCGGCCTCGACCTGAGACCGCTGCACAACCATCCCCGCTTTGAGTCGCTGCTGCGTCGCGTAAACCTGCTGTGAGCGACGGCCGGGATGATCCATACGACCTCAACCGCTTCATCGAAGCACAGAATACGAATTACGAGGACGCTGTTTCGGAGCTTCGCGAAGGTAGGAAGCGCTCGCACTGGATGTGGTATGTGTTTCCACAGATCACTGGCCTTGGAAACAGCGCAATGTCCTATCGCTATGGGATCACGAGCGCGGACGAAGCACGCGCATACCTCGCGCATCCTGTACTCGGGACACGGCTGATCGAGTGCGCGGAAGCCGTTCTCACAATCCGGAACCGCTCGGCTAACGAGATCTTCGGATCGCCGGATGACCTCAAGCTCAAATCGAGCGCGACGCTATTCGCACAGGTCTCGCCGCCGGGATCCGTCTTCGAGCAAATACTCGACAAATACTATAGTAGTGAGCGCGACTCGAGGACTCTTGCCCTCATCTGAGTGAGCTACTTTATCCCTATGAGTCTTCGACCAACGGTTCTGGCCACGGCGCTTCTGACTGCATGCGCGGGACAGTCCGTCGTTTCAAGGGACGCTGAACGTGATCGAGTAGCCGCCGACATTGCCCGGGTGAGATCGGCAACGAGGTCCTTTCGTCAGCTCGATTCAGCCGTGGCTGCCGGATACCCGCGCACTGTTACCGACTGCCTCGTGCACGAGCACCACGGTGCGATGGGGTACCACCACCTGAACCGCAACTACCTCACGCGCAACATCGAGGTCGACAAACCACAGATACTTCTCTACGAGAAGATGCACGACAGCACATACAGGCTGAACGCCGTGGAGTTCATCCTGCCTTATCGACTTTGGCCGCGTGATTCAGCAGCGCCGAAGCTCATGGGCCAGACGCTGCACCAGGAGGACAACCTCAAGATCTGGTATCTGCACGTGTGGGCATGGCGCGACAATGCCAACGGCGTGTTCGCCAACTTCCATCCGGACGTGAAGTGCCCGGAATCCACCCGCAAGGTTTACACTCCGTTTCCTCCGCTATAGCATGAGATTTCGGCGCCGGCTGGGGCTCGCAGCTGCACCCGTGCGACCCTGGCTGCTCTGGGCGGCACGATTTGGATATGCTGCCTGCGGGTTCATCTACATCGCAATTGGTCTCGTTGCCGCGGCGGTCGCTCTCGGTCTCGGAGAAGAGCCAACAGGATCTCACGGCGTAATGCGATTTCTATCGCGGCAGCCATTCGCTCCGCTTCTGCTCGTGACACTCGGGATCGGGCTGGCAGGCTACGCCGCCCTCAACATCACGGGGGCAATCAGTGATCCGGAAAGACGAGGCGTCTCGATCGGCGCGATAATCCTTCGATCGATCGACATTCTTACAGGCGCACTTTACATCGCTCTCACATTCGCCGCGCTCGGGTTTCTGGTCGGATCGTGGGACAGCAGCGATACTGCAACAGCACTCGCGGGGAGACTCATGTCGATCCCGTTCGGGTCCACCATACTCGCGCTCATCGGTGTATCGCTGATTGTGGGAAGCGTTTACCTCTTTATTCGCGCGGCGCGCGAAGAGTTCGGGGAGATGCTCGACCGACGCGCTATGTCGAAGGCCACGCGATCGGCGATCCGTATTGCCGCGCGCGCCGGCACAGCTGCACGCGGTGTGATATTCGCCATCTGCGGAGTATTCGCGATCAGGTCCGCCGTGGCTCGATCCCCGCAGCGCATTGGCGACGTCGACGATGCCCTCGCCGCAATCGGAGAAGGCGGGTTCGGCCCGATTCTTCTCGCAGCCATGGGGGCGGGGTTCGTCGCGTACGGGATCTATCAGCTGGGGAAAGCTCGGTACCAGAGAGTCGTGGACGCCGAATAGAGCCGGAAGGGATCTTGCCGAACCGCTGGGCGTGAGTTTTTGTCTACTGCACTTCAATCCTCCTCATCCATGAAGAAACTTCTCGTTCTTGCTTCGCTCGCCGTCGCCGTTCCACTGTCCGCCCAGAATCCGCCTCCCCCTCCTCCGCCAAATCCGCCGTCAGGCGGGGCTCCACCCGCCACGAGCACGGCGGTGCCGGCGAAGTGGAACGTCCTGGACAAGAGAGCGACCTCGAAGGATGTGGACTATGAGGTCTCGCAGGGAACGTGGATGTCACTCGACATCTCCCCCGACGGCAAGACAATCGTCTTCGATCTCGTCGGCGACATCTACACGATGCCGATAGGCGGAGGCGCGGCGACACTCATACTCGGCGGCGCGGCATACGAGCATCAGCCGCGCTTCTCGCCCGACGGCAAGCGGATCGCTTTCTCATCCGATCGCGATGGGATTACCAACGTGTGGACTGCGACGGCCGACGGAAAAGACCTGAGGCAGGTGAGCAAGGACAAGGAGCGTGAAGTCTCCAATCCTGCGTGGACTCCCGACGGACAATACCTCGTCAACCGCAAGCACTTCCGCAACACCCGCTCGCTCGGCGCCGGAGAGATGTGGCTGTACCACTCGTCCGGCGGCAACGGCCTCAAGCTCACGGATCGACGCAACTGGGAGCAGAACGCGACCGAGCCGATCGTCTCCAATGACGGGCGATACGTCTACTTCACTGAAGACATCTCACCGGGTGGCGGATTCCAGTACAACCGTGACGCGCATGGGCAGATCTATGTCGTGCAGCGATTCGACCGTCAGACGGGGAATCGCACGACGGTGATCGGCGGTGCAGGCAGCGCGCTTCGGCCGCAGCTCTCGCCGGACGGAAAGACGATGGCTTTCGTGCGCCGTGTGGGACTCAAGAGTGTGCTGTGGACACGCGATCTCGAGAGCGGTCGCGAGCGTTCGCTGTGGGACGGGCTCGACCACGACCAGCAGGAAGCATGGGCCATCTACGGTACATATCCAGGCTACGACTGGACGCCTGACGGCAAGTCGATCGTGATCTGGGCAGGCGGCCGCATCAATTCGGTCGACGTTGCATCCGGCCGGGCGACGAACATTCCGTTCACCGCGCGCATTCGCCAGACGATCACGAATGCGGTGCGGACGCCACAGCGTGTTGCGCCCGACAGCTTCGACGTAAAGATGCTTCGATGGGTCAGTGTCTCCCCCGACCAGAAGCGAGTGGTCTATACGTCTCTTGGAAAGATGTGGGTGAAGGAGCTGCCCAACGGCGCGCCGCGCCGTGTTACGCAGGACCGCGACAACGACGAGCTCTTCCCATCGTGGTCGCCTGACGGGCGCACGCTCGTATACGCCACATGGACCGACGACAATTTCGGCGCGATTCGCACTGTTGGAGCCGACGGGCGGGGCGGACGGAAAATCACGGCGAAGCAAGGACACTATGTCGAGCCGAGGTTCTCCGACAACGGACAGCAGATCGTGTATCGTCGCACCGGCGGTGACGGACTGCGCTCACAGCTCTACGGCCAGGAACGCGGCATCTATATAGTAGCGGCCGGTGGAGGAGAGCCGAAGCTCGTAATCGAAGAAGGCAACACTCCGCGATTCAACAAGGCCGGCGATCGCATCTTCCTCGCTACTCAGGAAGCACAGAAGGCCGCGCTCATCAGCGTCAATCTCACGGGCGGTGATCGCCGCGTGCACCTGCTCGCGGAGAATGCAACGGAGTTCGTGCCGTCGCCGGATGAGAAGTATGTCGCGTGGGTGGAGCGATTCAATGCGTACGTGTCGCCGCTGCCGCTCACGGGCAAGGCTGTCGATGTCAGCACGAGCGTCACGGATTTTCCGTCGAAGAGAATTTCGCGCGATGCAGGGTCGTACCTCCACTGGGCGCCTAACTCGCGCCGCGTGTACTGGGCGCTCGGACCCGAGCTCTTCCAGCGCGATATCTCGGCGACGTTCGCATTCGAGACTCAGGATACGACTACCATACGAAAGGATCCCGAGGCCAAAGGCATTCCGATCGGGTTCAAGGTTGCGGCAGACCGCCCGACTGGACGCCTCGCACTGACCGGCGCGACCGTCATCACGATGAATGGCACCGAGGTGATTCCGAATGCGACGGTTCTCGTCGATCGCAATCGCATCACCTATGTCGGCTCGGGCGCCAACATCCAGATTCCGGCGGATACGCGCCGCATCGACGTGACCGGCAAGTACATCATGCCTGGCCTTGTTGACGCACACGCGCATATCGGCACCGGGTCGAGCGGCATCGCTCCGAAGACCAACTGGGGATTCCTCGCGAGTCTCGCATTCGGCACCACTACAATGCACGATCCGTCGAACTCGACCGAGATGATTTTCTCCACGGCCGAGACGGCGAGGGCGAACGGGTGGATTGCGCCGCGGCTGTTTTCGACCGGCACGATCCTGTACGGCGCCGAAGGGAACGTGAAGGCCATCACGACATCGTTCGACGATGCGCTTGCGCATCTGCGACGGATGCAGGCAGTCGGCGCGTTCAGCGTGAAGAGCTACAACCAGCCACGCCGCGATGCGCGCCAGCAGATCGTCGAGGCTGCGCGGCAGCTCGGCATGATGGTAGTGCCGGAAGGTGGATCGACGTTCTCAGTGAACACCACGATGTTCCTCGACGGTCATACGACGATCGAGCACAACATTCCGGTGGCGCCGCTGTACGAGGACATGCTGCGGCTCATACAGGAATCGAAGACCGCATACACTCCGACACTGATCGTGAACTACGGCGGCATGAGCGGCGAGTACTACTGGTATCAGAACACGAACGTCTGGGAGAATGCGAAGCTCCAGTATTTCCATCCGCGCGGTCAGCTCGATGCGCGCTCCCGCCGGCGGCAGATGGCTGCGAACGACGACTATTTCTTCGTCGACGTGTCGAAGGCGGCGAAGGCGCTCAACGATCGCGGCGTCGTGGTTTCTACAGGCGCGCACGGCCAGATCGACGGCATCGGCGAGCACTGGGAGACGTGGATGATGGCGATGGGGGGAATGACGAATCACGAGGCTCTTCGCGCCGCGACATTGAATGGAGCGAAGGCGGTCGGGCTGGACGGCGACATCGGGTCACTCCAGAACGGAAAGCTCGCAGACCTCATCGTGCTCGATGCTGATCCGCTCGCCGACATCAAGAATACCCTGACGATCCGGTACGTGATGGTGAATGGGCGGATCTACGACGCGTCGAACATGGCGCAGATCGGGAATCACCCGGCGCCGGCGCCGAAGCCGACGTGGAGGGATTAGCTCCAGCGACT
This sequence comes from Gemmatimonadaceae bacterium, assembly GCA_036398255.1. GTDB lineage: Bacteria > Gemmatimonadota > Gemmatimonadetes > Gemmatimonadales > Gemmatimonadaceae > UBA4720. The sequence goes on from DASWQD010000182.1 coordinate 19,386, forward strand.
GGAGATTGACATGACCGGACGCGCAAGGTTCTGGAGAGCGGCAGCGGTAGTCTTCACTCTCGTCAACGTCGGCGGCGGCATCTATGCGGCGGCGAACGGTGAAGTCATGCACGCTCTTGTCCACGCCGGACTGGTCGCGGGCACATATGTAATGTGGCAGTCGATCCGCAAACGGGGCGAATCGCGCGCGGTTACGAGTCAGCCGCCATTCGATGAAGAGCTCGGGCGCCTGCAGCATTCACTGGATGCAATTGCCCTGGAAGTGGAGCGCATTGGCGAGGGACAGCGGTTCATAAACAAGCTGCAACAGGGAGCACTCCATGATTCGGAAGCTCAAATCGGGCGAGTACCGGCTGTACTCCCGGAAGAAGAATCCGAAGACGGGCAAGCGCAGAAACCTCGGGACGTTCAAGACTCGGGCAGCGGCTGAGAAACATGAGAAGGCTGTCCAGTTTTTCAAGCGACACTGACGAACCTGAGGGAAAGGGTTTTGTGAGACCGGTGAGACCGGTGAGAAAACCAGAAACCAGAAAACCGGTTTTTTTTGAAGCTCGTGAAGCTTCAGGATCTTTTCGATTGTCTTGAGCTCGACAATTACTTTCTTCTCGACTACGAAATCGAGGCGGTAGGATCTCAGGATAGTTGAGCTTTTGTAACTGATCGGCAGTGCTGGCGGGCGCTCGAATCTCAGGCTGCGAAGTGACAACTCTAGCGCGAGGCATTCCTCATAGGTCGATTCCATGAGACCGGGGCCTAGCTCCCTGTGAACTTCGATCGCGGCGCCGATGAGCTCGTCACCCGTTTTTCCCGTCTTTAACCAAAATCACCCCGTAGTTCTCACCGGTCTCACTGGTCTCACAAAACCCTTTCCCTTGCCCAGTGAGAGTGGTCGGCATAACTGTTGCGCCCTGATACTCCATGTCATACATCAAAACTCGCAACGGCAACAAGCTCTACATCAAGGACTGGGGAAAGGGCCGCCCGGTAGTTCTGCTGCATGGCTGGCCGCTTAGCGCCGACACCTGGGATGAGACGGCGATGGCGCTGGCCGACGCCGGATATCGCGCAATCTCGTACGACCGACTTGGCTTCGGACGATCGAGCCAGCCGTTCGACGGCTACGACTACGACTCGCTCACCGACGATCTCGCTGACGTCATGAAGGAAACGTCGGCGGAGGACGCGACGATCATCGGCTTCTCGATGGGCGGCGGCGAAGTCGCGCGGTACATGTCGCGGCACAACGGGAAGAACGTGATCAAGGCGGGGCTCGTCGCCTCGGTCGTGCCGTTTCTGCTGAAAACTCCGGATCACCCGGACGGTGTGCCCGAATCGGTCTTCGCGCAGATGGCCGCGGGAATGAAGAAGGATCGGGCGAGCTTCTTCGGCGCTTTCTTCAAGGATTTCTTCGGCCCCGTCAGCAATGAAGTGCTGGAGTGGGCTCGCAAGATGGCATTGGAAGCGAGCTTCAAGGCGACCCTCGCATGCGCCAACTCGTTCGCAACGACCGACTTCCGGCCGGATCTCGAGGCGTTCAAGGTGCCGACACTGATCATTCACGGAACCGCCGACAAAACGGTTCCTATCGAGATCACTGC
>DASWQD010000183.1:0-5447 GCA_036398255.1 Gemmatimonadaceae bacterium
CCCGTTCCTGCGTTAACTACCAGTCACAATCGAAATACCCTGTGGTCATTTGCCGCGTATTGCAGCCACGTTAAATAAATGCTAAAAAGCGTAGAACGCCCGCGGACAACCTTCGTGGGCGTTCTGCATTTCGCGGAGTCAACCATTGAAGGAGGAAGAGATGGCCCGCGAAGTGGAATCCGCGCGCGTACGTGTGGGGCTGGCCGGATGTGGAGTGGTGGGAGGAGCGCTCGTGCGTCTCCTGGACGAATCAGCGGACTCGATCGAGTCGAGATTCGGCGTTCGCTTCGAGCTTTCTCGCGTGCTCGTACGCGATGCAGCCCGCGACAGGGGATTGCCGCTCCCGCGGTCGCTATTCACGAGCGACAGAAGCGAGTTTCTCGCGCACGAGACCGACATCATTGTCGAGGCAATCGGCGGATGCGATGCGGCGAGTGACATAGCCCGGTCTTCACTCTCTCGCGGCCGGCGCTTCGTCACGGCGAACAAGGAGCTCATCGCAAGCGAAGGTGCGGAGCTCGACTCGATTGCACGCAGCCAGTCGACGGCTCTGGACTTCGGCGCCTCAGTCGGAGGAAGCGCTCCGGTCATCTCGCTGCTGCGTGACCTGCTCGGCACATCGACACCGCGCTCCGTCCGCGGGATTCTTAACGGCACGTCGAACTTCGTCATCACGCAGATCGAGCGCGGCGCCACTCTCGATGAAGCGCTCGGTCAGGCGAGATTGCGCGGGCTCGCTGAAGCCGACTGCTCGCGTGACCTGAACGGAAGCGACGTCGCGGCGAAGCTCGCGATCATCGCATGGATGTCGTTTGGGGTCGCTCCTTCACGTGTCGAAATGCCGAAGCTCGGCATCACCCGAGAGACGCCCAGGCTCATTGAAGCAGCCGAAGTACTCGGTGGATCGGTTCGACTCATAGGCGAGTGCCGGTCGGAGGGGAAGAACGAGATCTCCGCATTCGTCGAGCCGGTGGTGTTCCCAAAACATCACGCGTTCTCTCACACCGAGCTCGAGGACAATCGCGTCGAGGTCGACCTCGGCTGGACCGCACCGCTTACCGTTTCAGGACCGGGAGCGGGCGGAGTGCCCACCGCGACAGCCATCCTGGGAGATCTGCTAAACACTTCACCACGCGCCAACAACCGGTCGCAGAACTGCGCGCAGATCGAATGTGTGAATGACAGGCGCGTTCACCGCTGGCTCCTTGCTTCCGGCGAAGGCTGGAAGGTCTTCAGCGCGACAAGGGCCGAGCTGCACGAGGCGATTCGCTTTGACGCGGACGACCTTGCGGTCGCCCGGCTAGAGCTCCCGGTCATACCGGCGAATCTCTCATGACCTGCAAGCTCGAGATAACCGGCGCGCCCGGGGCGCCGGTGTTGGCGGTGCTTGGGGGCATCTCCTCGTCACGTCATGTCACAGCCACTGCTTCCAATCCCTCGCCGGGATGGTGGAATGATTTCGTCGGGCCGGGACGTCCGATCGATACTCTCCATTTCAGACTGGTGAGCATGGATTACATCGACTGGTCCGCTGGATTGCTGTCCACTCGGGATCAGGCATCGGCTTTGATCAATGCTCTGGATGACGCGGGGATCGGTCAGCTCCACGCAGTTGTCGGCGCTTCTTACGGTGGAATGGTAGCGCTCGCACTGGCCGAGCTGGATCCGTCGAGAGTCGAGCGACTCATCGTCATTTCATCCGCACACCAGAGCTCGGCGGCGGCAACCGCGCAGCGGTCGCTCCAGCGAAAGGTCGTCGAGCTTGGATTCCGTGCCGGTCTCCAGGAGGAAGCGCTCGTGATCGCGCGCGGAATGGCGATGACCACTTATTCCACGCCGGCCGAGCTTGCGAGCCGCTTTCGCGATGGCGATCCGGCGAGGCGCGAATCAGAGATCGACCGCTTCCTGACGCTCGCCGGAGTGAGATTCGCCGAGAAGTGCGCGCCGGAGCGGTTTCTTTCACTGTCGCGCTCACTCGACCTGCATTCAGTGGATCCAGGCTCGATCACAAGTGAGACGACGCTGATCGGCGTGCTCGAGGACGCTCTGGTGCCTCCGGCGCAGCTTCGCGATCTTGCCCGCGATCTTGCCGGCCCGTGCGAGCTCGAGCTCGTAAGCTCGCCGTACGGGCACGATGCATTCCTCGAGGACCAGTCACTCATTGCGCCGATTGTGAGGCGCGCACTCACGCAACCCACTGGAGTTCCGGCATGACCTTCATCGAGAACGAGACGCGGCGCGAATCGCGGCGCGCCTGTACGCGTGCCGTGAGGGCGGGAGTAGCGACAGACCAGCATCACGGCGCGGTGATTCCGCCGATTCATCTTTCATCGACGTTCTCGTTCGATGGATTCGGCAACAAGCGGACTTACGACTACACGCGGTCTGGCAATCCGACTCGCGATCACCTAGCGCGTGCGATTGCCGATCTCGAATGTGGAACGACTGGGATCGTCACGAGCTCTGGAATGTCGGCGGTGATGCTCGCAGTACAGCTGGTGAATCCGGGAGATCTCGTGATTGCGAGTCACGACTGCTACGGGGGCACACACCGGCTGCTGCGCTCGCTCGCCGCGCGCGGTCACTTCGAGATCTCATTCGAGGATCTCACCGCACATGGAGCGGCGGATTCCGTCAGAGCGCGGTCGCCCAGGCTCCTGTGGATCGAGACGCCGAGTAATCCTCTCCTTCGAATTACTGATATCGCGGATCTGTCGGCAGCCGGAAAGGAGGCCGGAGCGACAGTGGTGGTCGACAACACGTTTCTCTCTCCTGCGTTACAGCGACCGCTGGAGCGGGGAGCCGACATCGTCGTGCATTCGACCACGAAGTACCTGAATGGACATAGCGACGTTGTCGGGGGGGCGGTTGTCACGCGCGACGCTGCGCTCGGCGAAGAGCTGGCGTGGTGGGCAAACTGTCTTGGAATCACTGGTGCGCCGTTCGACAGCTATCTCACGCTCCGCGGGATCCGTACGCTCGAGGCGCGCATCAGACTGCATGAGGAGAATGCTGCTGGAATCGCCGGCGCTCTCAAGTCGCATACGGCCGTCTCGCAGGTCTATTATCCGGGATTTCCCTGGCATCCCGGTCATGAGATCGCCGTCTCGCAGCAGGACGGATTTGGTGGAATGATCAGCTTCGAGCTTGAGGATGGCGTTGATGCGGTGGAGAGATTCGTCGGCTCGCTTCAGTGCTTCACACTCGCGGAATCACTCGGCGGGGTCGAGAGTCTCGTTGCTCATCCTGCGACGATGACTCATGCTTCGATGGACCCCGAAGCCAGAGCGCGAGCGGGCATCAGCGATTCACTCCTGAGGTTGTCGGTCGGTATCGAGCACGTCGAGGATCTCGTCGCCGATATCACGGGTGCGCTCGATACGGTTTCGGTCTAACCGCCGTCCTTCCTGCGATCATTGATGAGTACCGTCACCACCATCCAAAGCCCAAGACCGGCAGCAATTACGATGCAGACGAGTCCGAGTCGCCGCCAATATTGAAGGAGCGTGCTGCTCGCAATCAGCAGCCCCGCGAGAACGAGGCCCACGAAGATTCTGTTCGCGATCTTCTCCATTCCCTTGAGCAGCATCGGCAATTGCGGAGTGTCGACCCGGAACGCGAAGTCGTTGCGCGACATCCTTTCAGTGATCGTATCGAGCCGGCGGGGAAGTGCATTGACCAGGTCGCTCGTTGCCGTAACCATCTGGAAAAGGCGCCGCGGCGAGAGATCACGCCGGGCTCGCTCGTTCGCGATGTTCGTCGCGTAATCCCGCATCGTCTCCGATGGATTGAATGACGGATCGAGTGATCGAGTGACTGCGTCGAGGTTGAACAGCGCTTTCGCCAGCAGAGTGAGCTCCGCAGGAAGCTTGAGCCCCGCACTGTATCCGATGCTGATCATCTGATAGAGCACCAGCCCGGCTGGCGTGTCACCCACCGTTTCGTTCGCGTGCTTCGCGACGACGCCGGCAACCTCGCGAGTATACGCGGTGCGATCGAACGAACTTCCATGCTCACCAATCTCGATCAGGACCTCGGCCGCAGCATCGCCCTGGTTCTCGGCCATTGCGAGAAAGAGACGAATCACTGCATTCCGCATCGATTCAGTCAAGTGCGCGGTCATGCCGAAATCGATCATCGCCAGCTTCGGATCGTCAGGATCGGCAACGTCCACAGCTTCGCGCATCGCCTCCGACTCCGATTTGACTAGGGGAGTCGCAGCCTTTCGCACTTCAACACGACGGTCTAGCGCGGCCGCTTCGGAAGGTGTGAGCGGATTCTCCCTGCCCGGGAGAACTACGAAGATGTTACCGGGATGAGGATCGGCGTGAAAATGCCCGGTCGCCGTGATCTGGTGCAGGTACGCGCGAGCGAACTCCTCGGCGAGCGGCGCGAAGTCGTAATCGATCCGAGTGATCGGAGGTATCTCGCTGATCTTGATGCCGCGCACGCGCTGCGTCGTGAGAACGCGATGCGTTGTGTAAGCATCGATGACGCGCGGGATCAGGATGTGGGGGAATCCAGTAAGCGAACGCCGGAAGCTCGCCGCATTCCTCGCTTCCGACCGGTAATCGAGCTCATCCACGAGCGCCCGTTCGACCTGCTGCACGACTCCGATCACGTCAACACGATCGCCGGCTGAAGTGTGCGCAGCGAGGAATGATGCGAGCTCATGGAAATACTCGATGTCCTCGGCGAGGATCTCGCGAATTCCCGGACGCTGCACTTTGACGACCACGTCGCGCCCGTCGCGGAGCTTCGCGGCATGCACCTGCCCAAGCGAGGCAGATCCGAGCGGGGTCTCCTCGAACGACTCGAACAGCTTGTTGATCCGGGCGCCGAGCTCCTCTTCGATCGTGCGCTCCACGTCCGCGAAGGCCATCGTCGGTACACTGTCCTGGAGATGCTCGAGCTCCTTCACATAGCTCGGGGGAATCAGGTCCGGTCGCGTCGACAGGATCTGGCCAAGCTTGATGTAGGCAGGCCCAAGCTCGACCAGGCGCTCGCGAAAGGCGACCGCCTTGTCAGTCGACTCGCCGCCATCCTCAGGAAGGGAGCCGTTCTCGAGCTGAGCTCCCTGGAGGTCGAGAAGTCCCTGGCCCTTGGCGAAATCCAGAAGACCGTATCGCGTGAACAGTCCCACCGTCGATACCAGCCGGGGCAGGTACTTCGGAGCGAGGATCATGAATGGCGGAAAGGCAGAAAGCGTGCCCGCCTCGGATTGCCCGCGCTCGCCGTAGTGGGAGATATTTACGCATGACCGACACAAAGACGCCTTCGGGCAGAGTAGACATCAAGACCGTCCCGAAGCCGTGGGGACACGAGACGATCTGGGCCCATACCGACCGCTATGTCGGCAAAGTGCTCCACATAAAGGCAGGGCACGCGCTTTCGGTTCAGTATCACAACATGAAGGACGAGACGGTGCACCTGCTAAGCGGTGAGCT
>DASWQD010000184.1:0-6215 GCA_036398255.1 Gemmatimonadaceae bacterium
GTTCTACCGCTCGTTCAAGACCACGCGACATCCGCACACGAACATGGCGAAGGCAGCGCTCAACATGATGACGCGAACCTCAGCGAAGGATTACATGCTGAGCGGCATCCACATGAACAGCGTCGACACCGGCTGGATCACGGACGAGGATCCGGAGGAGGTCGCGGCGAAGAAAACGGCCGAGCACAGATTTCATCCGCCGCTCGACATCGTGGATGGAGCGGCGCGGATCGTCGACCCGATCATATCCGGATTCAACACCGGCGAGCACCTGTGGGGGCGCTTCCTCAAGGATTACCGCGAGACGGACTGGTAGCCGGGAATTCCCCGGCGCACACAGAGAGAAAAACCCGACAGCAACTTGATTCCCCCGGTCGCATTCTCCCTGTACCATCACCGGGGAGACACCCATGACCAGCCTGACCGCGTGAAGTTCAACACCATCATCGAGCCGTTCCGGATCCGCACGGTCGAGCCGATCCGGCAGACAACCGAGAGCGAGCGTCGCGCCGCGCTCGATGCGGCGCACAACAACGTGTTTCTTCTCAAGTCGCGCGACGTGCTGATCGACCTGCTGACGGACTCCGGCACCGGCGCAATGTCGATTTACCAGTGGGCGGGCATGATGAAGAGCGATGAGTCGTACGCCGGAGCGAGGTCGTTCGACGAGTTCGAGAGGTCCGTGCGGGACATCACGGGGTTCACGCACGTCATCCCCACCCACCAGGGACGGGCCGCGGAGCACATCCTCTTCCACGAGCTCGTGAAGCGGGGCGACATCGTTCCGAACAACACGCACTTCGACACTACCCGGGCCAACGTGGAGGATGCAGGAGGAACAGCTCTCGATCTTCCGCTGCCCGAGGGAACACAATCGGAATCGACGCATCCTTTCAAGGGCAACATGAATACGGCGGCGCTGGAGCATTTGCTCGCGACGCAAGGCGAGAGAGTCCCGCTCGTGATGCTCACCGTCACGAACAACTCACAGGGCGGCCAGGCGGTAAGCCTGATGAACGTTCGCGAGGTGAGTGAACTCTGCAAGCGCTACGAAGTGCCTTTCTTCATCGACGCGTGCAGGTTCGCGGAGAACGCCTGGCTGATCAAGACGCGCGAGGCGTCATTGGCTCACCGTTCGGCACGCTCGATTGCGCAGGAGATGTTCGGACTTGCCGACGGCTGCACGATGAGCGCAAAGAAGGACGGGATGTCGAACATCGGCGGATTTCTCGCCATGAACAACGGCACTCTCGCGACACACTGCCGGTCGCGCCTCGTGCTCACCGAAGGATTTCCCACCTACGGCGGGCTCGCGGGCTACGATCTCGAGGCGATAGCAGTCGGGCTTCAGGAAGCGCTCGACGAAGACTATCTGCGCTACCGCATTCGCTCGATCGAGTACCTCGGCGAGAAGCTGCTCGGCGCTGGCGTTCCGGTCGTCACACCGATGGGCGGGCACGCGCTGTATCTCGACGCAAGGCAGATGCTCCCGCACATTCCGCAGCAGGAGTATCCCGCGTGGGCGCTTTCGCTGGTGCTGTATCTCGAGGGCGGAATTCGCGCTGCCGAGATCGGCTCCGTCATGTTCGGTAGAACCCATGACGGTCGCGAGCGTCCTGCGAGGATGGAGCTCGTGCGTCTCGCCTTTCCACGCCGCGTATATACGCAAAGCCACGTCGACTACGTCGCGGAAGTAGTCGAGCATGTGAACGCGATAGCGTCGAAGATTCGAGGGGTGCGAATAGTCGAGGCGCCGGCGGTTCTGAGGCATTTCACTGCGCGGATGGCGCCGGTGCACGGGAGCCTGGTAGCGCACTGACTGGCTGGCCGGTTCCTGCGGTTCTAGGTTCCTCTTCAAATGAAAGTTGACATCGAGACGTCGGTCGTCATCGACAAGCCGCGCGCCAAGGTTGCGAAGTTCTCCGGAAATCCCGCTAACGCGCCGCGTTGGTATGCCAATATCGAGAGCGTCGAGTGGAAAACGTCACGTCCCCTGGTTCTCGGATCGCGCATCGCCTTTGTAGCCCGCTTCCTCGGCAGGCAAATCTCGTATACCTATGAGATAGTCGAGCTCGTCCCGCTCGAGCGCCTCGTGATGCGGACGGCTGAAGGACCATTCCCGATGGAGACGACTTACACGTGGAAAGCGCTGTCGCCGACCTCGACGCTGATGACGGTCCGCAACCGCGGAGAGCCGGGCGGATTCGCCAAGCTCGCCGGACCGATGATGAAGCGCTCCGTTCGCAAGGCCAACGAAAAGGATCTTGCAGCCTTGAAGGAGATCCTGGAGTCCAGCAGGTGACGCCGACCTGACTCGAGACAGATCAGCGCGCCCGCTCCAGCGCCTCGACCGCATCCCACGCGGCAGACAGAATCCACCAGCGATTCCCATCGTTCCACAGCTGAAAGCTGTTCACGCCCTTTCGTATGACGCGGCCACCCGGCTCGTGCGCGGCCGCATAAGTGCTCCACACCTGAGCCAGCCGACCGTACCTGCGTTCCTCGCGCGCAGTCTCCCACTCGAAGAAGTCATGTTGCAGAAAGAACTTCGAGCGGGACTCGGCGAATTCATCCGGAGTCATGATGCGCGCGACTCGTGATCCGTCGTCAGCACTCTCGATGGGGATGAGACGCGCGCCCTCCGCATAAAGCGCTTTCCATGCATCCCAGTCCCTGGCCTCCGAAGTGCGCCCCGAGATCAGCTGATACATCGTGGCAATGATCGATTCCACCGTTTCCGTTTTCTGAGGCATGACTTTATCCAAAGGTGATTGTTCCCGAACACGAGCGTACGTGAAATAACCTGTTGTTGCTTCCTGAGCGCTACGCCGCATATTGTCCGCGCGGTTCCCCACGTGAGGAGCTATGGACGCGCTGCTGCAGCTCAAGGAAGCTCTGGCTGACCGGTATGACATCAAGCGCGAGATCGGCGCCGGCGGAATGGCGACGGTCTATCTCGCGCAGGACCTTCGTCACGACCGTCCGGTAGCGCTCAAGCTCCTCAACCCCGAGCTCGGCGCCGTACTCGGTGTCGAAAGATTTCTCGCAGAGATAAGGGTCACCGCGAATCTCCAGCATCCGAATCTTCTGCCGCTGTTCGATTCGGGAGCAGCAGACGGACTGCTGTACTACGTCATGCCGTTTGTCGAAGGTGAGTCACTCAGATCGCGACTCACGCGCGAGAAACAGCTTCCTGTCGACGAAGCAGTGAGAATGACTGTGGCGATCGCGAACGCGCTCGACTACGCTCACTCGCACGGCGTCATTCATCGCGATCTCAAGCCGGAGAACATTCTTCTCCAGGCAGGACAGCCCGTCATCGCGGATTTTGGAATTGCACTCGCGGTGAGCAATGCCGGCGGGAGCCGCATCACGCAAACCGGTCTCTCACTCGGGACGCCGCAGTACATGAGTCCGGAACAGGCGACCGGCGATCGCGTAATCGACGGCCGGAGCGACATCTACTCGCTCGGCGCTCTCGCATATGAGATGCTGACTGGCGATCCGCCGCATACGGGGAGCACATCACAGGCGATCATCGCGCGGATGCTCACGGAAAAACCGCGTTCGATGCGCACCTCGCGCGGAGCGATCCCGGAACACGTCGAAGAGGCGGTTCAACATGCACTCGAAAAGCTTCCGGCGGATCGGTTCTCGACCGCGCATCAGTTCGCGGAAGCTCTTCATGGCCACGGTGGTGTTGGAACCACTGGAGTCCACGTCTCCGCACAGAGCCGGGCACGCACGAGCAAGGGAGTATCGTGGAAAAGCCGTCTGAGTGATCCAGTGACGCTTGCGCTCGGAGCGGTCGCCGTCGCGGCCCTCGCGTACGCATTGGTCGGGACCCGCAAGACAGTGACGCCGCAGCGCCCGATCAGGTTTGTCGTCTCAATGCCCGACAGCCTGAGGCCCCTTCCGAATTATCCGTGGCCTGCCGCTATTTCCCCTGACGGCAGCGTGGTAGTGTATGCGGCCACCAGCGAAGGGTCGCAATCCACCTTCTATGCGCTCCGCACCGACCAGCTCGAGGCCCGCCCCATTCCGGGAACTGCCGGAGCATGGGAGCCAAGTTTTTCGCCCGACGGACAGTGGTTTCTCTTTCAGAATGACGGAAAGATTCGAAAGGTGCGCCTCGACGGCAGCGCGCCGATTTCCATTGCAGACGGCGGAAGCGCCAACGGCGGAGACTGGACGTCACGAGACGAGCTGGTGCTGGGATCCGACGGAACGAAGCACGGTTTGTCGAAGGTGAGTGCCGCGGGTGGAGATCTGGCGGAATTTGTGAGGCCGGACTCGTCGAAGGGCGAGACTGACTATCTCTGGCCGATCAGTTTTCCCGATGGCAAGCGAGCCGTGTTCACGGCCTGGACTGGGAGCCTGCCGACGGCGTCGCTTGCGACCGTTTCGATGGACGGGGGCGATGTCAGTCGCCTTGGAATCAAGGGAATCCGCCCACTCGCAGTGATCGATCGTACACTCGTGTATCTCCAGGCCGACGGCGCTGTGATGGCGGTCAAGGTCGATCGATCGGGACGCAAGATCGACGGGAATCCAACTCCCGTGCACGACCCTGTATCGGTGGTCGCGGGGAACAACGGCAACTCGGGGATCTTCGTCTCTCCGGGTGGCGCTCTCGTCACCTCGCGCGGTGGAAGGAGAAGCCAGGTCTCATGGGTTGCGCGCGACGGATCCTATAAGCCCGTGTCGAAGGAATCGCGCTCATTCGCGTCTCCAAAACTTTCGCCCGACGAGCGCAGAATCGCGGTTGTCACCACCGAGCAGGGCAAGGAGGATATCTGGATCTTCGACATGGATTCCGAGACTTTCTCGCGCCTGACGTCCACGGGCACGGCCGCTTCCCCCTTCTGGTCGCCTGACGGCTCCCGGATTTTCCACGTGGGAGTCGGAGAAAAGCAGGGCTACGCGATATGGTCGCAGCTTGCCGACGGCGGGTCGCCCCCGGAAAAGATCATCGATGCGAGCCTCCTCGCTGGTGTGGTCGTCGCGCCGGACGGGCGATCGATGGTCTATACGACGTACAGCAACAACAATTCGTGGGATCTCTTCCGCGTCCGACTCGATTCGACGCCGGTCGCAACTCCATACTTGGCGGGTTCGCACAATGAGGTCGCTCCGGCATTCTCCCCTGACGGACGCTGGGTGGCGATGGTCTCCGATGAATCCGGACGCGATGAAGTGTATATCCGCTCGTATCCGCGACCTTCTGCCCGCATTCAAATCTCGGCTGGCGGCGGGTCGGAGCCAATCTGGTCACGGGATGGGACACGCCTCTACTATAGGTCAGGCCGCATACGGCTTTCGGTCAAGCTTTCGACAGCACCGGGCGTGCGCCTCATGTCACGCGACACGGCGATGACGCAGGGAGGAGTCATGCTGGACGGCGGAAACCGACCAAACTACGACATCAGCCGCGACGGGCGTATTCTCGGGCTCGTCTCCAACGAGGATGACTATGAGCTCGTGGTCGTCCCGAACTGGCGAGTCGAGCTCGAGCAGCGGTTGACCAGCGCGAGAAAGCGATAGGTTTAGTCCGGACCTTCCGCGCAGTCTCAAGAGATGATTCGTAGAACCACCCCTGTTTTTTTCATGGCGCTGCTCGCCCTCGCGCCAGCTGACACGATCGCACAGACAAAAGCACTGACTCGCACCGACACGACGATCCGCTCGTTCGACGGACGCGAGATGAAGGGAGAGGTCCTTCGGCTGACTGTTCCCGAGAGGCACCAGAGGCCTGCGCGAACACTCACCCTAGGCGCCCTCCGCTTTCCAGCAACAACAGCAAAGCCGGGCAGGCCCATCGTCTTCCTGATGGGCGGGCCGGGAATTCCCGGCAGCGTGATGACGCCGATCCCTCCCTACTTCACGCTCTTTCAGAAGCTCCGCGAGCTCGGCGATGTGATCATTGTGGACCAGCGCGGGATCGGATTGTCCACGCCCAATATCGACTGCCCTTCATCGGGTGCGCTCCCGACATCCGTGTTCGCAGACACGGCGCAGCTGATCTCGTTCATTCGAAACGAGATTTCGATCTGTGCCGCGCGGCAGCGCTCACGGAACATCGAGCCGACTGCCTACAGCACAGTCGAGAGCGCCGACGACGTCAGCGCGCTGCGCAAGGCGCTCGGCATACCGCAGATCGATCTTCTCGCGTTCAGCTACGGAACCCGGCTCGCGCTGCTGATCGCTCAGCGCCA
>DASWQD010000185.1:0-5176 GCA_036398255.1 Gemmatimonadaceae bacterium
CTTTGCCGCTTCCTGAAAACGCCCCTCCGACTCGAGAGCTCTCCCGAACCAGTACGCTGCCTCGAACAGCTTGGGATCGAGCTTCATTGCGGTTTCGAATTCAGTCTCCGCCTCGCTGAAACGCTTGCTGAGCGAGATCGCCAGCCCCCGGGCAACGTGCGCTTCGGCCAGATCGGGCTCCAGCTCGAGTGCTTTCGCGCTCGCCATGTCGGCCTGCCTGATGTTGGACTCTCGCGCATCGAAGTACATGTACAGAAGCGAGCAGCAGTCGGCGACCCCGGCGTAGGCACGCGCGTACTCGGGATCCGTCTCGACAGCGCGGTTGAACATCTGCCGCGCGTACTCGAGGCTCTTTCGGTGGATCTGATAGTACTGCCGGCCGCGGAGGTAGTAGTCATACGCCTGGACGTTTTCGGCGCGGACTTTCTCGATCTGCTTCTTCTCGCCCTCGCTGAGGATGACCTTCAACGCTTTTACGATCGCCTGCGAGATGTCGTCCTGGATCGCGAACACATCTTCCATCTCGCGATCGTACCGCTCCGACCAGAGGTGATAGCCGTCGGCGACGTTCACGAGCTGCGCAGTGATGCGAAGCCGGTTGCCCATTTTTCGCACGCTGCCCTCGAGAACAGTCGACACCTTCAGCTTCCGTCCGATCTCCCCGACGTCCTCGTTCTTTCCCTTGAACGCAAAGGAAGAGGTGCGTGCGGCAACTCTGAGCGACTGCACCTTGTTCAGCGCGTTGATGATCTCCTCGGCCATCCCGTCGGTGAAATATTCGTTCTCGGCGTCGGCGCTCATGTTGGTGAACGGAAGCACGGCGACCGATTTTGCGGCGGAGACGACTGTCTGCGGCAGCGAGGCAGTGTCAGTCGGAGTGATCATGCTGCCGGATACCAGCGCCTGCCCGAACTGCGCCGCGGTGGAGTACCGCCCTGACGAGTCGATCGCCATGGCCTTGGTCACGGCTTTCTCGACTGACTCTGGAATCGCGCTCCTGATGGCTCGCAGCGGCTTCGGCATCTCGGAGAACCGCTTTGCCATCACCGCCTGGGGCGTGGACCCGCTGAACGGCCGCTCACCGCTCAACATTTCGTAGATGACGCAGGCAAGGCTGTACTGGTCGCTCTTGCCGTCGAGATTCACTTCGCCGGCAGCCTGCTCGGGGCTCACGTAGGCGGGCGTTCCGATCATCATCCCGGTCTGCGTCAGCGTTTCAGGACCTGCCGAGCTCAGAGCCTTGGCGATTCCGAAGTCCATCACCATCGCTTCGCCTTCATAGAGCATCACGTTCTCCGGCTTGATGTCTCTATGCACGATTCCGTTGCGGTGCGCATAGTCGAGCGCCGATGCGATCGCCCGTCCGTGATGAATCGCCTCGTCGATGTTGAACTGCTGCACGCGATCGAGACGCTCGCGAAGCGACTCGCCTTCGATGTACGGCATCACGTAATACAGAAACCCGTCGGCGTTACCCGAGTCGTGCAGTCCGAGGATGTGCGGATGATTCAGCTTCGCCGCGAGCTTGATCTCGCGGAGAAAGCGATCCGGACCGAGTGAAGCGGCGAGGTCGGGATGCAGTACCTTGAGCGCAACGAGCCGGTCGTGCTTCGAGTCCTGGGCGAGATAGACAGTCGCCATCCCCCCGCGGCCGAGCTCCCGGTCGATTGCGTAGGTGTCCGAGAGCGCGGCGCGGAGCTTGTCGAGAGGAAGCGCGGCGGTCTGCATCACATTGCCTGAACGATGGCCTGGTAGCGCGGAGTCGCGCGCAGCGGCTCGAGATCGCCGTCGTGCTCCATCCACGCCTTGTCCCCATACCCGCGATCCACCGCCTGTTCCAGCGTACCGAGCGCATCATCCGTCCGTCCGAGCTGGGCGTAAGTACACGCGACGTTGTAGAGCAGCATTGGGTCATCCGGATCGGCCGCGATCGCGCGCTCGGCATACTCCACTGATTGCTTCTCTTCCTTGAGCGCTGCATGCGCAACAGCTCCGAGAATCGCCGCGCGGGGGTCGTCCGGATTGAGCTCGAGATGTTCAGCCACAAGACGTGTCTGCCGTCGATAGATGGTGTGCGCTTCCTCTGACCTTCCCAGCGATATCAACGCCGTGGCAAGAAATCCGGGCACCTGGTAGTCCTCGGGCCGGAGCGCAGCAGCACGCTCGAAGAGCTTCACCGCCTCTTCGTACTGGCCCTGCGTTCTTCGCGCACGCCCATACCAGTACACTGCCTCAAAAAGCTTTGGGTCCAGCTTGATCGCCGTCTCGAACTCCGCCTCCGCCTCTTCGAGACGATTGCCGACCGACAGCGCGATCGCCCGCGCAACGTGCGCCTCCGCAAGCTCCGGCTCGAGATCGATAGCTTTGCGGCTCGCGGCATCGGCCTGTCTCAGGTTGGATTCGCGCGCGTCGAAATAGGTGTAGAGGAGCGAGCATGCGTCCGCGACCCCCGCGTATGCTCGGGCATAGTCGGGATCGATCTCGATAGCCCGGTTGAACATCTGCCTGGCGAACTCCAGGCTCTTCCGCCGGAACTGATGAGAGTATTGGCGGCCGCGCAGATAATAGTCGTACGCCTTCACGTCGACAGCGCGTGCCTTCTCGATCTGCTTCTTCTCGCCCTCGCTCAGGATTACGCGCAGCGCTTTCACGATTGCCTGCGAGATGTCATCCTGGATCGCGAACACATCCTCCACCTCGCGATCGTAGCGCTCCGACCACAACTGATATCCATCAGCAGCGTTGATGAGCTGGGCGGTTATCCGAAGCTTGTTGCCCATCTTTCGCATGCTGCCTTCGAGCACCGTGGAAACCTTGAGCTTCTTCCCGATCTCGCCGATGTCCTCGCTCTTTCCCTTGAATGCGAATGACGAGGTCCGCGAAGCTACGCGAAGCGCCTGGATCTTGGAAAGTGCGTTGATGATCTCATCTGCCATGCCGTCGGTGAAATACTCGCTGTCGGGGTCGGCACTCAGATTGGCGAAGGGCAGGACCGCCACTGACTTCGCCGCCGAAACCGCGGCTACGGGAATTGCCTGAGTATTTGTCGGAGTCGTGATATTCCCGGAAGCCAGCGCCTGACCGAATTGTGCGGTCGTCGAGTATCGCCCTGCCGCATCTGTGCTCATTGCACGCATTACGGACTTCTCCACGCTCTCGGGAACAGCGCCGCGAAGTGCGCGCAACGGCCGCGGGCTCTCGCTGAATCGCTTCGCCATGATCGCCTGCGGCGTCGCACCTGAAAATGGCCGCTCACCGGTGAGCATCTCGTAGACCACGCAGGCAAGACTGTACTGATCGCTTTTGCCGTCGAGATTCGTCTCGCCCGCTGCCTGCTCGGGACTCACGTACGCTGGTGTTCCCACCATCATTCCCGTTTGCGTGAGCGTCTCGGAGCCTGCTGCACTGACAGCTTTCGCGATTCCAAAATCCATCACCATCGCTTCGCCTTCGTAGAGCATCACGTTCTCGGGCTTGATGTCGCGGTGCACGATGCCCTGGCGATGCGCATAGTCGAGGGCCGATGCGATCGCTTTCCCATGATGCACGGCTTCCTCGATGGAGAGCTGCTGCTCCCGGTCCAGCCGCTCGCGCAGCGATTCGCCTTCGACGTACGGCATCACGTAGAACAGGAACGCATCGGCCTGACCCGAATCGAACAGCGGCAGTATGTGCGGATGGTTCAGCCGCGCCGCAAGCTTGATCTCGCGGAGAAACCGGTCGGGCCCGAGTGACGCGGCGAGGTCGGGATGGAGCACTTTCAGCGCAACGACACGATCGTGCTTGACGTCCTGCGCGAGATACACGGTCGCCATCCCTCCCTTTCCGAGCTCACGATCGATCGAGTAGGACTGGGAGAGCGCCGCACGAAGCCGGTCGAGCGGCAGAGCTGCATTTTGCATCAGATGGCGTCCACTATAGCCTGGTACCGCGGGTTGTTGCGGATCGGATCGAGATCGGGGTCGTTATCGATCCATTCCCTGTGCCCGAACCCCTTGTCCACCGCCCGCTCGAGACACGATATCGCCTGTTCATGCCGTCCGATCCCGGAATACATGCACGCGACATTGTACAGAAGCATTGGGTCTTCGGGATCTATTGCGAGAGATCGCTCGGCGAATCGTATGGCCGGCTCCTCTTCGCCCAGACTTGCATAGACTCCAGCCGCAAGATTGGCCGCCCGCGCGTCGTCCGGATTCAGCTCCAGGCTGCCTTCCATCAGCTGCAATCCTTTCCTCAAGTGACGCTCCTTTTCCTCGTGGTTGCCGAGTGACTTGTAGGCCTGCCCGGTGAAGTGCGATGACTGATAGTCCTCGGGGCGCAGCATGCTCGCCCTCTCGAACATCTTGATCGCATCCTCGAACCGTCCCTCCGCCATCAGCCCCATCCCGTACCAGTAGGCTGCCTCAAAAAGCTTCGGCTCCAGCTTCATGGCTTTCGTGAACGCGTCCTCGGCTTCCGAGAAATGGTGTGTGAGCGAGCTGACAATTCCGCGCGATACGTATGCCTCGGCTAGCTCCGGCTCCAGCTCGAGTGCTTTCTTGCTCGCCTTGTCCGCCTGGCGAAGGTTGAAGTCACGCGCGTCGAAGTACGTGTACAGAAGCGAGCTCGAGTCGGCGACGCCGGTGTACGCGAGCGCATAGTCCGGATCGAGCTCGATCGCCTTATTGAACATCTGCCGGGCGTACTCGAGACTCCGCCTGCGAAGCTGGTGAAAAAACTGGCGCCCACGCAGGTAGTAGTCGTACGCCTGGATGTTTGTGCGCGGCTTGTTCTCGATCGCTTTCTTCTCGCCCTCGCTGAGAATCACGCGGAGCGCTTTCACGATGGCCTGGGAGATGTCGTCCTGGATCGCGAAGACATCCTCGATCTCGCGGTCGTATCGCTCCGACCAGAGGTGATAACCGTCCGCGACATTCACCAGCTCCGCGGTGATCCGCAGTCGGTTCCCCATCTTTCGTACGCCGCCTTCGAGCACAGTCGAGACCTTGAGCTTCCGGCCGATCTCCCCGATGTCCTCGTTCTTCCCCTTGAACGCGAATGAGGAAGTGCGCGACGCGACGCGCAGCCCCTGAATCCTCGACAATGCGTTGATGATCTCTTCCGCCATGCCGTCGGCGAAATATTCGTTCTCCGCATCCGCGCTGTGGTTCGCAAATGGAAGGACCGCGACAGA
>DASWQD010000186.1:0-2618 GCA_036398255.1 Gemmatimonadaceae bacterium
GCTCGTCGGAATTCTTGCCGCGCTTGCCGCGCCGGAGCCGGCGCTCGACGATTCGCCGCCGCGCACGCTTGCAGAAGCGGTCGTTCTGCCGTTCAACGAGTTCTTCACCCGATCGGGCGTTGTTCGCGGACTGCTGGTGCTGCTCTTCATCGTTCTCTACAAATACTCCGACAGCCTCGTGATCGTGATGGGAACTCCGTTTCTGCTGCAGGCGGGCTACACGCAGACTGAAATCGGAGTGGTGCGCGGCGGTGCGGGATTGATCGCGACGATCGTCGGAGCGCTCGCGGGCGGGGGATTGCTCGCGAAGATCGGGCTGAATCGAACGCTGTGGGTGGTTGCGATTCTCCAGGCGGCCAGCAATCTCGGGTATTACCTGCTGGCTGTCACCGATCCAAGCCGCACGTCGCTGCTGACCGTGATCGTGGTCGAGAACTTCATCGGCGGGCTCGCATCTGCCGCGCTGCTCGCGTTCCTGATGATCATGTGCAACAAGCGCGTGTCGGCGACTCAGTTCGCGCTGTTCTCGAGTCTCGTCGCGGTCAGCCGGGACATACTGACTGCGCCCTCAGGAAGGCTGGCAGAAGTTTCGGGGTGGCCGTCGTTCTTCCTGATCACGATTGCCGCGGGATTACCGGCTCTCCTGATGCTGCCGTTCATCGCCCCGTGGACTCGCGACACTCCAATCGGGGCCGCATCGCACGAAGGCGAAACGCAGGCTTCTCCCTAGCTGCTCTTGCCGAGGATGTGGTAGCGCCCCACGACGACGGTGACGTTGTCCGGCGCACCAGTATCGAGCGCGCGCTGGATGAGTGACTCGGCGAGCGCCTCCAGGTCGTCCTTCTTCGACGCCATCGCCGCGATCTCCTGGGCTGTCATCTGATTGGACAGCCCATCGCTGCAGAGAACCAGGAGATCGTCGTTCATCAGGCGGTCTCGCGTCAGCTCGGGAACTATCGCCTTTTCGGGGCCGAGCGCCTGAAGAATGATGTTGCGGTGCTCGCTTCGCTCGGCCTGTTCCGGAGTGAGCTTGCCGGCGTCGACCATCCGCTGCACGAGCGACTGGTCCTTCGTCATCTGCTTTGCGACGCCTTCGCGAATGATGTACGCGCGGCTGTCGCCGACCTGCGCGAAATAAACCATCCCGCCGACGACCAGACCGACGGTTGCCGTCGTGCCCATGCCGTGATGGCTGCGATTCTGCTTCGAGTGATCGTGAATCGCCTGATTCGCGGCGAACACTGCCTGCTGAAGCGAGTCTGCGATGACGATCGCACCCTTGAGCGCGCCCTGTGATGCTCTCTCCCGCAGCTTGTCGACGACAACCTGCGTCGCGAGCGAGCTCGCGAGCTCGCCCGAGGCCGCGCCGCCGACACCGTCGGCGACCATCAGCAGGGCAGGAACGGCCTCCGCCCGCAATACTCCCAGGTCGTTCTCGCTGTAGGCATCGCCCATGGCGAGATTTCCGATCAGGAACGAATCTTCGTTGTGTTCCCTGACGAGACCGACATCAGTTCTGCCGGCGATCTCGAGTGTCCCTTCTGGAAGTGCAGGGAATTCAGCTGTAAATGGCTCAGTACGAGTCACAATGCGTTGAGCGCGCCACTGTTTCGGGCGCGCAAAAGGGAATCCGATGGAAGGACGTGCTGCAAAGGCATCGCGGGAATATAGGCGGAGCAGGGTCCGTTCGCCGCAAATTTGCGTGACGCATTGCATTCCGGTCTGGTATCGACCGTGCAATAACTGCTATCGCTATGACGACTGAGCAATCATGAACAGAATCAGAATTCCGGCGGTTGTCTCTCTTTTGATCACCGCCGCTGCGGCGTGCGCGTCGCCTCCCGCTGCCGGTCCGCCAACCCCTGAAACGTCGACCGAGGCACCTGCTCCTCCGTCCGTACCCGCAGTGGTGGAGCGTGCTCCGGCGCCACCGGCAAATCCCGGCCTTCCGCCTGTGCCAAGGGTGACAGGCCCGCTCGCGATCAAGGTCATCTATCCGCGCGCGGACCAGCTGATTCAATCGCGCGATTCCAACTTCGTGTTCGGCAGCATCGGCAATGGTGACGCCGGCCTCACGATCAACGGAACGCTGATCCCGGTGTATCCGAACGGTTCATTTATGGCATGGCTTCCCAACCCTCCGGCGGAGAATCCTGTCTACGAAATCGTCGCGAGGAGAGAGCGCGACAGCGCGCGGCTTTCACACCCGGTGAAAATCCTTCCGCCCGTCGCTCCGCCGGTCGAGCCGGTAGTTCCCGACACGGTCGTGCTGATGTCACCCGCACGGTACGCCGAGCTGATAGGCCCGGCGACTTATCAGAGCGATACCGACCGCGTGGTCACGGGATACGCGCTCACCGGAGGGATCCAGCGGTGGTTCCTGCTTCCACATACCATTGTGAAGGTCATCGGAAAGAAAGGCGCCGACTATCACGTGCGGCTCGACACCACGAGAACGATCCGGATCGAGCCGGCCGAGATCAGGATGCTCGATTCAGCTGCGCCGCCGCCCGTCCAGACGCGCGCGTCGGCATTCAAGGTGGCGGGAACGAGCGAATGGACCGATCTCATCATCCCGATGAATGCGAGGCCTGCACATCTCGTGGAGGTTGGCCCCA
>DASWQD010000187.1:0-2848 GCA_036398255.1 Gemmatimonadaceae bacterium
CTGCTCTGGGTCGCTCCTGCGGTCGCCTGGGCAGCTGTTGCCACTGGCGTGACGAACGAATTCATCGATCTGGACGACTATCGTGAGCAGCTCGAGGTTCGCCTGGGCCGTGCTCGCGGAGTCATGCGCGGCATCATCAACCGGGCGGTGCGGGATCCGCGGAAGGTCGTCTTTCCCGAAGGTGAAGAGCCGAAGGTCATTCGCGCCGCGCAGATGATAGTCGACGAGGGAATCGCCGAGCCGATACTGCTTGGAAATCCCGATAACATCGCGCGGATAGCGCGCGAGAACGCCATTCCCCTGGCCGACATCTGCATCGAAGACCCCGCTACTTCATCCCTTCGCGAGACGTACGCCGGCTATCTCTGGAACCGCCGCCAGCGAAAGGGCCTCAGCCTCGGTGAAGCACACCAGCTGCTGTTCAACGGCAACTACTTCGGCTCTGTCATGGTTGCCCATGGCGATGCGGATGCGCTCGTATCCGGCGTGAACATGCACTACCCTGAGACGATTCGCCCCGCCCTTCAGGTAATCGGCGTTCATCCGAAGGCGGAGGTCGTGAGCGGGCTCTACATGCTCGTCTTCGAGAAGCATGTTATCTTTTGCGGAGACACTACCGTCAACATCGATCCGACCGCCGAGCAGCTCGCGCAGATTGCGTATTCGGCCGGACGGATCGTTCGCACGTTGGGGATCACGCCGCGCATCGCGATGCTGTCATTCTCCAATTTCGGGTCGGTCCGTCACCCGGAAGCGGAAAAGGTCGCTCGCGCAGTGCAGCTGCTGAGGCAGCGCGATCCCTCGATGGTCGTGGATGGAGAGATGCAAGCCGATACAGCGCTGGACGAGCAGCTTCTCAAGTCGGCGTATCCGTTCAGCTCGCTGAGCGAGACCGCCAACGTCCTGATCTTTCCGAATCTCAGCGCGGGCAACATCGCGTACAAGCTGCTCAACCATCTGGGCGGCGCGACGGCGATCGGCCCGATACTCGTCGGAATGAACCGTCCGGTGCACGTGCTCGAGCGCGGCGCGGACGTGCAGGACATCGTGAACATGGCGGCCGTTGCAGTAATGGACGCGCAGTCGCGCGGATCGGTCGCCCGCGCGCGGCATTGACCTTACTACGGACTACGGATTTTCTTATGAGGGATAAAACTCATGGCAACTGAGACGAGGCCCGAGCGCACAGCGGTGGCGCGCGAAAGCACAGTCGGGTTGACGAAGCAGGGGCTCGCTCCGAAGGGACACATTCACTGGAACCTCATCGCTCCCGAGCTGATGCAGTTCGCGGCGCTCCGCGGGGAGGGAGAGTTCGCGGCGATGGGCCCGTTCGTCGCCGTCACCTCACCGCACACCGGGCGC
Organism: Gemmatimonadaceae bacterium; assembly: GCA_036398255.1. Taxonomy (GTDB): domain Bacteria; phylum Gemmatimonadota; class Gemmatimonadetes; order Gemmatimonadales; family Gemmatimonadaceae; genus UBA4720. The sequence continues at coordinate 1,363 of DASWQD010000187.1, forward strand.
TCGCCGAACGACAAGTTCGTCGTGAAGGAGCCGTCATCGGAGAAGGACGTCGACTGGGGCAAGGTCAACCAGCCGTTCGCGCCGGAGAAGTACGAGCTGCTCCTCGCCGACGTTCGCGAGTATCTCAACGGCCGGGGCGAGCTGTTCGTCGAGGATCTGTATTGCGGCGCCGATCCGGCATATCGCCTTTCGGTGCGCTACGTCTCGCCGAACGCATGGCACATGGCATTCGTGCGGAACATGTTCATCCGTCCGGACATGACTGAGCTGCCGACGTTCGATCCGAACTTCACGGTTCTGCATGCGCCGGAATTCCAGGCTGATCCTGCACGGCACGGCACGCGCACCGGCACGTTCATCGTTCTCAACATCGCGGAGCGCACGATTCTCATCGGCGGCACGCGGTACGCGGGCGAGCTGAAGAAGTCGATGTTCACCGTGATGAACTACCTCCTTCCCAAACAGGGCGTGCTCTCCATGCACTGCTCGGCGAACATCGGCTCCAACGGCGACAGTGCGCTTTTCTTCGGCCTCTCGGGCACCGGCAAGACGACGCTGTCGGCCGATCCGGAGCGCGCGCTGGTTGGCGACGACGAGCATGGCTGGTCGAAGGACGGGATCTTCAACTTCGAAGGCGGATGCTACGCGAAGGTGATCAACCTCTCGCCGGAAGGTGAGCCGGACATCTACCGCACGACGCAGATGTTCGGAACGATTCTCGAGAACGTGGTTCTCGACCCGGCGACGAAGCAGGTGAAGTTCGAGGACCAGTCGATCACCGAGAACACGCGCGCCTCATATCCTCTCAACTACATCCCGAATTTCGTTCGCGACGGACGCGGCGGACATCCGCGCAACGTGGTGTTCCTGACGGCCGACGCGTTTGGCGTGCTGCCGCCGATCGCGAGATTGAATCCGCAGCAGGCGATGTACTACTTCCTCTCCGGCTACACCGCGAAGGTCGCGGGCACCGAGCGCGGCGTCACCGAGCCGCAGGCCACGTTCAGCGCATGCTTCGGCGCGGTCTTCCTCGTGTGGCACCCGACGAAGTACGCGGAGATGCTCGGGAGGCTGCTCAAGGAGCATGGCTCGAATGTCTGGCTCGTGAACACCGGCTGGAGCGGCGGCCCTTACGGCGTCGGAAAGCGGATGAAGCTTCCCTACACCCGCGCCATGGTTCGTGCTGCTCTCTCGGGCGCGCTCGATGGAATCTCGCTTCGCAACGACCCGATCTTCGGACTCGGCGTTCCTACCTCGGTTCCCGGGATTCCGGCGGAGATTCTCGATCCGCGCGGGACATGGTCGGATCCGGCGGCATACGACGAGCAGGCGAGGAAGCTCGCGGGGATGTTCCGAACGAATTTCGCGAAGTTCGGTGACACTGCCGACGAGATTCGAGAAGCTGGTCCCAAAGGCTGAATCGCGCGGTCGCGCATGAAGTTCGAGACCCTGCGCGATCCACTCTGGAACAACATTCGTGTCGACG
>DASWQD010000188.1:0-8012 GCA_036398255.1 Gemmatimonadaceae bacterium
GTTCCGCGGCGGCCGTCGCGATACACAGCGGCCCGTTCCACAGAGTCGCGCCGCCGGCGGCGAAGCTGTTCGCAAAGGAGTCCCTCCCGAAATTCTCAAGCAGGTGAAACTCATCGAGCTTCGCACGCGCGGACTCGTCAACTCTCTCTTCACCGGAGAATACAGGAGCGTATTCAAGGGGCAGGGGATGGAATTCTCCGAGGTCAGGGAATACCAGCCGGGCGACGAAGTCCGCACCATCGACTGGAACGTGACCGCGCGTATGCGGCGTCCCTTCGTGAAGCGATACATCGAGGAGCGCGAGCTCACTGTGATGCTGGCAGTCGACCTTTCCGGCTCGGAACGCTTCGGAACGGTTCGCAGATTCAAGAGCGAGCTGGCAAGCGAGCTGGCTGCTGTCCTTGCGATGTCGGCGGTGCGCAACAACGACCGTGTCGGAATAGTTCTGTTTACCGATCGCATCGAATACGTGCTTCCTCCGCGAAAGGGCAGGAAGCACGTGCTGCGGATTCTCCGCGACATCCTGACTTTCGAGCCGGTCGGCAAGGGAACCGACATCGCCGGGGTCGCGAGCTATCTCGCACGCACGCTCTCTCAGAAAACGATCATCTTCCTCGTGTCGGATTTCGATGCGCCGAACATCGAGCGTCCTCTCAAGATTCTTGCGCAGCGTCATGACGTCGTCGCCGTCACAGTCGAAGATCCGAGCGAGAGAGAGCTGCCCGATGTGGGACTTGCCCGTTTTGTCGATCCGGAGACCGGCCAGACCTTCGAGATCGACACGAGCAGCTCTCGGGTGAGGAGCGGATACGCACAGCAGGTGAACGCCGAGCGCGATGCCCGCCGCCATCTGCTGCGCAAGCTCGCGATTGACGAAGTCCCGGTACGCACTGACGGCAACTACATCGAGCCGCTCCTCAAGTTTTTCCGTTCACGAGAGACACAGGTGCGACGCAGGTGATCGCACCGGCGCTTCTTGCATTGCTCCTGCAGGTTGCCGCACCGGCCGCTCCATCGTTCCCCGTGCAGCTCGGAGTCAGCGTCACGACCGATACGGTCACAGTCGGCGAGCGCTTCAACGCGATCATTCGTGTGCGCGCGCCGCGCGGCGCGAGCATCGTATTCCCGACGGAGAGCGATTCCAGCTCGGCCGCCGCGATCACCGCCACGCAGATCATCGGGAAGCCTGCTGTCGATTCGACGGTGGACTCCACGAGCATCACGATGAGCGCAGCATACCGTCTCGCCGCCTGGGACGTCGGTCCCCAGCCATTTGGTCTGCCGGACATCGCCGTCACCTATCGCGGCCAGACAGGATACGTCTCCGTCGCCGATCGCGGAGTCTTCGTCAGGTCGGTGCTGCCGGATGATTCCGCGCTGCGCGTTCCAAAGCCGCCGCGGCCGGCGATCGAGATCGCGCCCTTCAACTGGCTTCCGTGGCTGATCGCGCTTGCGGCGCTCGTTGCAGCAGGGCTCGCGTGGCGGCTCTGGATATGGTATCGAAACCGGCGCAACGCACCTCTCGATCCGTTCACCGCCGCCCAGCGGGATTTTGCGCGCGTGGAGGCGATGAAGCTGATCGAATTCGGAGAACCGGAAAGACACGCTGCGTTGATGACCGATGTGATGCGGGACTACCTCGCCGCGCGCGTTCCCGAGATAGAGAGATCGCAAACCTCGGCCGAGCTTATCTCATCGGCGGGAAGGATCCACGGCGTTGCGGGCGGACTTGGCGAGCTGTTGTGGCAGGCTGACCTCATCAAGTTTGCGCGCGCCGGAGTCTCGGCCGACGAGAGCACAAGACTCGGAATGAGAGCGCGGGAGACCGTTCGGGCGGTTGAAGACCATTTCGTTGCCGAGGAGCAGAAGAAGGAAGAGACGAGGAGCGCTGCATGACAATCCCGCCGATACTGGGTTTCCAGAATCCGGAAGCGCTGCTCCTCCTCCTCATCCTTCCGGTGTGGTGGCTCTGGAGACGCCGCCGGTCGGAAGACGCGATTGTCTTCTCGCGAACAGGCGTTCTTGCGCGCGGGCCGAAGGCGGGACGCGCGATTGCAAGACTGATCTTCATTCTCCGGAACGTCGCGATCGCCGCGGTCATCATAGCGCTCGCGCGTCCGCGGAGCGGTGCGCGCGTCGAGAACATATCGAGCTCGGGCATCAACATCGTGCTCTCACTGGATCTGTCGAGCTCGATGCTCGCTCAGGATTTTCAGCCGAACAACCGTCTCGAGGTTGCAAAAGCTCGCGCCAAGCAATTCGTTCGCGCGCGTGAGTCCGATCGAATCGGGATCGTCGCATTCGCGGGAGAGGCGCTCACTCAGGTCCCGCTGACGACCGACCAGCCCGTCATTCTTCAGGCGATCGACAATCTCCAGGCCGGACAGCTCGAAGACGGCACGGCAATCGGACTCGGCATCGCTACCGCGGCGAATCGCCTGCGTGACGCGCCGGGAAAATCGCGCGTGATGATAGTTGTGACGGACGGGGTCAACAATCGCGGTGACATCGATCCGCTTTCGGCGGCGAAAGCGGCGGCGGTTTACGGCATCAAGATCTACGGCATCGGTGTCGGCACTGAAGGAGTCGCACCGGTTCCTGTCGGCAGGGATGTATTCGGTCTTCGCTTCGAGAACCAGCCGGTCAAGATCGACGAAGCGCTGCTTCGCCAGATTGCCGCGCTGAGCGGCGGCCGATACTTCCGCGCGCGCGACGGCGCGGCGCTGGGCCAGATCTACGCGCAGATCGATCAGCTCGAGCGTGCCCCGATGGAGGCGCGAACACAGGTCACCTACACCGAGCTGTTCCGGATTGCGCTCGCGATCGCAATTGTCGCGTTGCTTGCCGAGCTCGCACTTACAGCGTGGAAGGCGCCACTTCCATGATCGACTTCAGGTACATCGGGTGGCCATGGGCGCTCGGCCTCGTGTTGATACTTCCCGCGGCAATTGCGTGGATGATCGCGAAGGCGCGTCGTGTTCGGGCAGAGCGGCTCGCGCATCTCGGCACTCCGCTCATGATTGCGCGCCTCGCGCCAACTGCGGCAGCAACGTCGCGCTGGCAGCTCGTTCGGCTTGCAGTCGCCGGGTTATTCCTTGCGATCGCTTTCGCTGGGCCGAGATGGGGAATAGAGCGAACGATCGTGAGGCAGCCCGGCATCGACGTCGTGCTCGCACTCGACGCCTCCGCTTCGATGCTTGCGCAGGACGAGGCGCCCGACCGGCTGACGAAGATGAAGCAGGTCGTGGACAGGCTGCGCGAGCTCTCGCCCAACGACCGCTTTGCACTCGTCGCATTTGCCGGACGGAGCTACGTGCTGAGCCCGGCGACGATCGACCAGGGTGCGTTGAATCTTTTCATCGACAATCTCGACCCGACCATCGTAGGCCAGTCTGGAAGCTCGGTCGCGAGCGCCCTGCGACAGGCGAACAATCTTCTCGCGCTGTCGAAATCTGAAGCCGAGCGCGCAATCGTCGTCATGAGCGACGGCGAAGGGTTCGAGCAGCCGGAGGAAGTCCTTGCGGAAGCAAGACGTGCAGCGGAAGCCGGCACATCGGTGATAACCGTTGGCTTCGGAACCGACCAGGGAGCACCGATTCCCGTGCGCGAAAATGGAGTCGTATCGCAGAAAAAGGACGCAACGGGGGCGATTGTGATAACGCGATACAGCCCCGATCTGCTCAAGGCTGCTGCAGACGACGGGCGTGGTGTTTTCGTTCCGCCAACCGATCCGGATCGCGCTGCTTCAGTGCGACAGGTTCTGGCACAGCTGAGGACGGAGCAGCGCTCGCTCACGCGCGGGACGAATCTCGCGCAGAGGTTTCAGCTCTTTCTTATTCCTGGATTGCTGCTGCTGCTGATCGATACGTTCATCGCGACCCGCCGCGGCAGGAAACGCGAGCTGTCTGCAGTGGCCACTGCGGCATCTTCGATAGTGATGATGTTCCTGGGCGGCTGCTCCCTGTTCAACGACACCGAGCGCGAAGCAATCCGGCTCTACACTCGGGGAACCGCGATGATGGCGCGTCCCGACTCCGTGGTCGCCGCCCTTGCCGTGCTGAAACAGGCTGAAGGAAGTGCGCCCGGGGAAGTGAAGTTTCGCTCCGGGTTCAACGCCGGATTCATCCACTTGAAGGAGGGTCTGGAGCTCGAGGGTGATTCGGCCGATGTTCCCCTCGACAGCGCGCTGGTCGTCTACAAGCGCGTGCTGACACTCAGGCCCGATGATCTCGATGCAAAATGGAATTACGAGCTTGCGCTCAGAAAGAAAAAGGACGAGGGAGGGGGTGGCGGTGGTGGCGGTGGCGGACAGGATCCACAGCCGCAGCCTCAGCCGCAGGATGCCCGTGACGAACAGCCGCAGCCGCGACCGATTCCCGGCATGACACCGCAGCGCGCCGAGCAGATCCTCAATTCCATGGAGCTTGAGGAGCAGGACGTGCAGGGCCGAAAGCAGCGGCGCAGCGTGCCCACTCCTCCGCCGAACGGCAAGGACTGGTAGTTGCCGGAAATTGCCGTGCTCCCGAGCGCAGTCGCTGACCAGATCGCGGCAGGCGAGGTTGTCGAGCGTCCTGCATCGGTTGTCAAGGAGCTGGTGGAGAACTCGCTCGACGCCGGCGCGACGACAATCGAGATCACAGTCGAGGAAGGCGGGCACAAGCTCATTCGCGTGAGCGATGATGGCTCGGGAATGGACCGCGAGGACGTCGAGCTCGCGCTCACGCGACACGGGACCTCCAAGATTCGAACGGCAGAAGATCTCGTTGGTGTGAGCAGTTTCGGATTTCGAGGTGAGGCGCTCCCGGCTATTGCGTCGATCTCGAGATTCCAGCTCGAGACGAGCCGCTCCGACGGTGCAGGATCGGCACTCGGCGCCGATGGTGGAGCTATCGGCAAGCTGTCGCAGTCGGCCCGCAGGCGCGGTACCACGGTCACGGTCTCGCAGATTTTCTTCAACACGCCGGCGAGAAAGAAATTCCTGCGCAGCGCGCGTTCCGAATGGCGCGCGATTGTCGAGTCGGTCGCGAGCATCTCCCTCACGCGTCCCGATGTGCGATTCACCCTCACGCACGACGGAAAGGACGTTCTGTCGCTCCCCGTTGTGTCGTCGCTGCGCGCGCGGTTGAGCGGCATCTGGGGAGGCAAGTACGCAGGCGAGCTGCTGGACGTCGATGATGTAACCGGACCGGTTCACACGAGCGGACTCGTTGAAAGGCCGGCGAACGTGGGCACTGCGACGCGGAGGATTTTCCTCTCGGTGAACGGTCGCGCCATTCGTGATCACGGGCTGGTGCGCGCGGCCGAGGCCGCGTACAGGTCCACCATTCCAGCCGGCGTGCGTCCGTCGCTGTTTCTCAGTGTGACTCTCCCCGCGGCCGGTGTGGATGTCAACGTGCATCCGGCAAAGGCGGAGGTTCGCTTCCTGGAGAGGTGGCCGGTCGAGCGGGCAGTTGAGACTGCGGTGAGACGCGCGCTCGGAACTCTCGACGCCTCGGCGTCGGTGGGCTCCCGGTACTTTGGATCAGCTCAGCAGCCCGTGTCCTATACAGCGGGCGGAACGGACAGCGTTGCCGCTCTCACACGCGCGAGCGAGTCACCTGGCGCGCTCTTCGAAAATCGAGACGAAGTCGTCGACCGGGTCGAGGCAGCGCCGCCTCTCGAGATTCCGGACCTTTTTCAGTTTCGCCGGATGTACATCGCTTTCGAGCATCCTGACGGACTCGTCCTCATAGACCAGCATTCGGCGCACGAGCGAGTGCTCTACGAAGAGTTCATGGCGTCTCTCGAAACCGGCAAGGCACCGGCGCAGCGTCTTCTGCTGCCGCTCACGCTGCATCTTGGACCTGCCGAAGCCGATGCGTTCGAGGCAAATCGCCCGTATCTGGAGAAACTCGGATTCGAGATAGAAGGCTTTGGGGGCAGCACACTGATCGTGAACACCGTTCCCATGCCGCATCGGCGATTCGACGCGGAGCGCTGCCTGCGTGAGACTCTCGACGCGCTGACCGGTGACCGCATCGCAGGGACAGCGACGCGTCATGAGCATCTCGCAGCGACAGTCGCATGCAAGGCGGCAATCAAGGCAGGTGATTCGCTGTCACAGGGCGAGATGCGGGCGCTGTTCACCGCGCTTCGGGACACGAAGCTGCCGGCGCACGACGTCCATGGTCGATCGACCATCGTGCAGCTTTCGTGGGACGAGCTGGACCGCCGGTTTGGACGCAAATAGGGTCCGCGTGATATGCGGCCCGACAGCCGCCGGAAAATCCGCGATCGCCGCGACGCTGGCACTCGAATACGGTGCCACGATCATCAGCGCCGACTCGCGTCAGATCTATCGCGGATTTGATATCGGTACTGCCAAGCCGGGGTGGAACGAGCGCAAGGCGATCCGGCACGAGGGAATCGACGTCGCCGAGCCCGCCGAGCGGTATTCCGCATCGCGGTGGGCATCCATGGCGATGGCTGCCATCCGCGAAGGCGATCAGGAAGCTGCTCCGCTGGTCGTCGGTGGAACCGGATTCTACATCAGAGCGCTGTTTGACCCGCTGTTCGAAGCTCCGGAAATCGATGCTGATAGAAGAAAAAGGCTGGAGTGGTTTCTCAATCCGATGTCGCTTCCTGAGCTTCGACGCTGGTGCACAGCGATCGATCCGCTCCGCGCACATCTTGGAAGACACCAGCTTGTAAGGTCTATCGAGACCGCGCTCTTGACGGGGACCCGCATCACTGAGCTGCATGCGTCGCGCGGTAGAACGACTACCGTGGCCCCGGTGTATCTGCTGATCGATCCAGCCGGCTCGCTTCCGAAAAGGATCGAGCGAAGGGTCGATGAGATGATCGACAGCGGATGGGTCGATGAGGTGCGCGCTCTCGACGCACGCGTTGCGGAAGATGCACCTGCGTGGAAGGCCAGTGGCTACAGGGTGATGCGAAGCGTCGCGCGCGGCGAGATGGATTTGTCAGCCGCGCGCGAGCGAATCATTATTGAGACGCGACAATACGCCAAGCGCCAGCGAACATGGTTCAGGCATCAGCTTGGCGATGCTCCAGTGACTCGCCTCGACCCGGACGATCCGGACGCCGGGGCGATCGCGCAACGGTGGTGGAAGGAGACGTCTTGAAGATTGGGATCACCTGCTATCCGACATACGGAGGATCTGGCGCCGTAGCGACTGAGCTGGGAATCGCTCTCGCCGCTCGCGGCCATCAGGTTCACTTCATTACATACAGGCAGCCGTTCAGGCTGCCCGAGTTTCTCCCCAACATCTACTTCCATGAAGTAGACGTCGGGAGATACCCGCTGTTCGAGTATCCGCCGTACGATCTCGCGCTCGCAGTCCGGATGCACGAGGCGGTGGTCATGCACGACCTCGATCTGCTGCACTGCCACTATGCACTCCCGCATGCGACGAGTGCATGGATTGCCCGCGAAATGCTGCGTGCCCAGAAGCGAGACGTGAAGGTGATCACCACGCTTCACGGAACCGACATCACCATCGTCGGACAGGATCCGTCGTTCAATGCAATCACCAAATTTTCAATCGAAAGATCCGATCGCCTGACCGCCGTTTCCGAATTTCTCAGGCGCGAGACATACAACGCGTTCGGCTGCACTGCGTGCGACGTCGCGGTGATTCACAACTTCATCGACCCATCGGTCTACAACCGGTCTGCGTACCCGCCGCTCCTCCGCCAGCAGATCGGTGCCGAGCCGATACTGATGCACATCTCGAACTTCCGTCGCGTGAAGCGGGTCCGTGACGTCGTTGCGATATTCGCGAAAGTGAACGAGGAGCTGCCGTCGCGACTCGTTATGGTCGGGGACGGGCCCGATCGAGGCGAGGCGGAGGAGGAGGCGAGAAACCGCGGCGTGGAAGGTCGCGTTCAGTTTCTCGGCAAGATCGACGCGGTCGCGCCGCTTCTCGCGTCGGCAGACCTGTTCCTCCTCCCCAGCTCGAGCGAGTCGTTCGGATTGAGCGCACTCGAAGCGCTCGCGTCCGGCGTTCCCG
>DASWQD010000189.1:0-2583 GCA_036398255.1 Gemmatimonadaceae bacterium
GAGATCCTGCATCCACAGCGTTGCCCGCTTGCCGACAGTCGTGAGCTGCGCCGGCTGCAGATGCGTGTACCCGAGTGTCGGCTCGCTCTTCCAGGTCCTGGCGAACGAGGCCAGGGACCTGACCACGCCGAGTATCCTGCCGCTGAGGATGTCGAGCCCCCGCCGCATCAGTATGAGGTCAGCGTTGTCGGTGACGTAGGCGCTCGTGGCGCCGAGGTGGATGAATGGCTTCGCTGCCGGGGCTACGTCTCCGAATGCATGAACGTGCGCCATGACGTCGTGCCTGAAGCGCCGCTCATACGCCGCTACCGCGTCAAAGTCGATGTCATCGAGGTGCTCGCGCATCTGGTCGATCGCTTCGGGCGGAATCGCCACTCCGAGATCGCGTTCTGCCTCTGCGAGCGCGAGCCACAGCCGGCGCCACAATCCATGACGTGTGCGCGCCGACCACACCTCGAGCATCGCCCGCGATGCGTAACGACCCGAGAGCGGCGAGGTCCAGGTGTCGTGCACTACTGGATCACGAACTCGGTGGTGTACACCTGGCCCTGACGCTCGATGTACATGACGATACCGCCTCTGCCCGCGTAGTAGTCGAGAGCGCGCGCAGCGGATTCCGCGTCGGCGACTGGAACGCGATTGACCTGAAGTATCACGTCACCGGCCTGGATGCCGAGCTGTTCAGCGACGCGCGGGCTCACAGACTGAACCAGCGCGCCGTTCGCGCGCCGAATGTTTCTCTCGGCGCGAATTGCCGGAGTCAGCGTGACGAGCTGGATCTCCCTCAGCACCGTCACCTTCGGCGCGTTCACCTCGGGCAGGTCCGCAACTCTCACGCTCGCGCGGACCTCCCGCCCGCCGCGGCGGAATATGAGCGGAACATCGTCGCCAACTCGCAGCTCGAGCCGCTCCGCTTCCCAGTCATAGGTGCTGTGGATCTGCCGGTTTCTCGATTGCACGAGATAGTCACCGCTCTGTACCCCGGCGCGCGCTGCAGGCGATCCAGGCACTACTGAGCTCACGATAACTCCGGTTGCCTGTGTTCTCGGTCCTCCACGCACGGGATTCTGCAGCTTGATTCCGACCCACGGCCGCCGAATCACGCCGTGAGCGAGGAGATCTTCAGTCACGCGCTTCGCCCGATTGATGGGAATTGCGAACCCGAGTCCGATCGACCCGCCACTCGGTGTGTAGATCGAGCTGTTCACCCCAATCACTTCACCAAGCGCATTCACGAGCGGACCGCCGGAGTTGCCCGGATTGATCGACGCATCCGTCTGGATCATGTCCACGTAGATGCCCTCGCCGGTGCTTTCAGCCGCCAGGTTTCGCCCCGTTCCGCTGACTACACCGGCGGTGACACTGGGCTCGGTGTTCGCGAGAAGAAATCCGAACGGCGATCCAATCGCGATTGCCCATTCCCCGATGAGGAGATTCGACGAGTTTCCCAGCGGCGCGACCGGCAGCCCCTTTGCCTCGACCTTGATGACCGCGAGATCGTTCGTCTCGTCAGCCCCGAGCAGCTTCGCCTGGTAGGTCGTCCCATCCCGGAACGCCACCGATATTCGCGTGGCGCCGCTGATCACGTGCGCATTCGTGACGATGACACCGTCTTCTCTTACGACGAATCCAGAGCCGAGACCCGAGGATGTGCGACGGCCCGACCGGCCGCCGAAGAACTGTTCGTAAAAATCGCGCGGCACGGCTTCGACGACTTCCGTCTGAACCGTGACCACCGTCGGGGCAACGCGAGCTACCGCCGACGTTATGGCTGTCGTTCTCTGAGCCGAGATCTGCTCCGTCTGGTCCGACGCGACCTGGGTCGCCTGTGCCGCCGGCAGGGTATCGCTGCCGCAGGCAGCGACGGGAAGAAACAGAAGTGCGAAATGAAGCTTCATCTCAATGATTGGCGGTGTGTCTTCGGCTGAGGCCGCTGAGGAAGCGGTCGACTCCGCGATCGGTCAGGGGGTGAAGAAGCAGAGAGTGCAGCACCTCCGGGCGCAGCGAGATAATCTGTGCTCCGGCCGAGATGCATTCCGTGAATTGGGTGCTGGTAGTGGGCGATGCAACCATCACGTCGCATTCGCATTCACTCGATTCGAGAAGCGAGCGGATCTCCGTCACAGTGTCGGTGCTCGTCTGTCCCTGCGCATCGAGATCCTGCAGCGATATGCGCACCATCGAGGCGCCTGCCTTTGCGGCGAGGACAGCCTGCGCCGCGTTGAAGACGAAATTCGCGCACAGATCCACACCTTCGAGACTGAGACGATGCATCGGCTCGACGGCGTCTTCGACGAGCGGCAGCTGGATCACGAGGTGGTCGGATATCTTCGCGAGCTCTCGTGCTTCGCGGTACATCTCGTCGGCGCTGATAGCGCGGACATCGACACAGATCGGGATCGCAAATTCCCGCGCTACAGCTTCGATGAGCTCGCGGCCTTCGACCGACGCGCTTCCCGCGTAGCTGGAATCCGAAACAACGACGCCGTCAGCGAAGCCAGCACCGACAGCGCGACGGATCTCTTCGATTGAAACGCTCTCGACGAAAATGTTCATGCAGTCACCAGATAAAGTTCACTCGGG
>DASWQD010000190.1:0-9691 GCA_036398255.1 Gemmatimonadaceae bacterium
AGTGTCAGTCCTGCGCGAGCGAGCGCGACCGGCGCGGCCAGCACCGGTGCCTGAAGCAGCTGCTCACCGGGATCGAGCGCGGCGTACGCATACGATCTGATATATCCAAGCGGAGCGTATCCGAGCGCGCGGGCCCTTTCCTCGCTCATGAGAAGAACGCACGCACCTCCGTCAGTGAGCGGCGACGCGTTGCCGGCAGTCACGCTGCCATACTTTCGATCGAACACAGGCTTGAGCTGCGAGAGCTGCTCGAAGCTGGTGTCGGACCTGATCCCGTTGTCGGACGCGACGACACTTTCGTACTTCGGCGGAACGTACACCGGCATCTGCTCCGCGGTGAGGCGACCGTCAGCCGTGCCCGCCGACGCGAGGCGATGCGAGCGAAGCGAGAAATGATCCTGCTCCTCGCGTGAGATGTCGTTCAGTTTCGCCATCTTCTCGGCGGACTGGCCCATCGTCTCGCCGGTGGTCGGCTCGGCAATCGCAGGAGTGATCGGAACGAGATCCTTCGGACGAACGCGCGAGAGCGCCTTCAATCTTCCCGGCAGGGTTTTCGCTTTCGATGCGAGAACGAGCGCTTCCGACATTCCCTGCGAATGCAGTATCGGAACATTGGAGAGAGATTCAGCTCCACCGGCAATTGCGACATCGATGTGACCGAGTGCGATCTGGTCGGCAGCATCGGTAATGGCCTGGTTGGCGGACGCGCAGGCGCGGCTCACGCTGAATGCCTGCACGCCTTTCGGAAGCAGCGGCATCAATGCGACCTCGCGCGCGATGTTCGGCGCAACGACACTCGGCACGACGGTGCCGAAGACGAGAGCCTGAACCTCGTTGCCGCTCAGGTTCGTTCGCTGAATCAGCTCCGCGACACACAGCTTGCCGAGGTCGATCGCCGAGATCGCCTTGAAGGCTGTGCCCGATTTTGTGAAGGGTGTGCGAACGCCGTCGACGATTGCGACACGTCTGCCGTTTCCGAACGTGGGCATCAGGGGAACTTAACCGGGTGGAGGTATCTTTCCAGAATGGCGCGCACGTTCACTGCCCTCGAATCCGATGTTTTTGATTTGCTGGTCATCGGCGGCGGAATCACTGGAGCGGGAGTCGCTCGTGATGCCGCAATGCGAGGCATGCGTGTAGCGATCGTCGAGAAGAACGAATGGGCGAGCGGGACATCGAGCCGCTCGTCGCGACTCGTGCACGGCGGGATTCGCTATCTCGAGCACGGGCAGATCGGGCTCGTGCGGGAGTCGGTGAGGGAACGCGAGATTCTTCTTCGAATCGCGCCCGGCCTGGTGAAGCCGCTCGAGTTTACCTGGCCCGTATACCGCGGTGCGCGGCTTCCGAAATGGAAGCTCAGGATGGGACTCGCGATCTACGACTGGCTTGCCGGAAAGAAACGCGGAAGTCGTCATCGTGCGCTGAGCGTCGACGGCGTTCTCGAAAATGAGCCGGAGCTGCGGGGCGACAAGCTCGTCGGAGGCGCAGGATACTTCGATGCGTCGACCGACGATGCCGGTCTCACACGCGCCAACGTGGCGAGCGCCGTCGAACACGGCGCCGTCGCGGTGAACTTCGCGAGGTTCGAGACGAATACCTCGAGCGCTGGAAAAGCGGACGGCGCGCTCGTGCGCGACCTCAAGGACGGCGGCTCGGCGCGCGTCTCGGCACGTGCGGTCGTGCGTGCCACCGGTCCATGGCAGGCGAAAGGAACGAAAGGCTCGCACATCGTCGTGGCGCAGCGCCGCATCGGCAACCGCAGCGCAGTTACGATGATCTCGCCCGACGACGGACGCGTGATGTTCGTCCTCCCCTCGGGCCCAGACACGATCATCGGCACCACCGATCTTCACACGGACGAGACGCCCGACAATGTCAGAGCGAGCGACGTGGAAATTGCCTACCTGCTGCGTGCGGCGAATTTCTATTTCCCGGGCGCGAAGCTCACGCAGGACGACGTAAAGGGGACGTGGGCCGGAATTCGCCCTCTGGCGACTGCACCCCCCGGTACCAGTCCGTCGAGCATCTCGCGCGAGCATCGAATCTCGCGCGACGCAAACGGAGTCATCGTGGTGACCGGCGGCAAGCTCACTACCTACAGGTCGATGGCCGCGGAGATCGTGGATGAGGTCGAGCGCGTGATCGGGCGCACTCACACCCGCTGCCGAACGGACCTCGAGCCGCTAGTCCTGATGAATCGTCTTTAGGCTGACGATCTTCAGGCGGCGAATCATCGCCGGAAGCTTGAGGATCGTCGAGTCACCGACGCCCTTCCCTACCAGCGCGAGCCCGATGGGCGACGACATGCTGACGTGCCCGTCCTCGAATTCGACCGAATCACCAAAAACGAGGCTGTACGTCTCTCGCGACCCCGTGCTCTCGTCCTCGACGACGACTTCCGATCCCAGCCCGACCTTGTCATCCGGAATCTGGCTGACGTCGATCGACGAGAGCTTGCTCAGCCGCTGGCGCAGCTGTCCGAGCCGCGCCTGAACGAACTGCTGCCGCTCGAGCGCAGCCTTGTACTCGCTGTTCTCGCGCAGGTCGCCGTGCTCGACTGCCTTGCGGATCTCGGCAGGGAGCGTGACGTTCAGCTCATGCTGAAGCCGCTCGGCCTCTGCGCCGAGTTGGGCCTTGAGTTGTTCGATCATTGGGCGGAGTCCTGCTGGTGAGATAAAAGCCCGAGCGCCCGGTCCGGCGGAACGGGCGCTCTCTTATTCAAAGTAGAGGGGTCCCTTCCATGTCGCCAGTCTCCCGGACAGCGGACTGCGGACTATGCCTCCGTTGATAAGCGAATGGCTTTCCATTCCGCAGTCTTCGGCTCGAGCGCGCTGATTACCGCCCGGGCTGCCTCCGCGGGATCGTCCGTGAGAATCATCAGGTCGATATCACCCGGTGCAATTTTCCGCTCGGCGAGAACGCGTGCCTGAAGCCAGCGGAGGAGTCCGGCCCAGTAATGTCGGCCGAACAGGATCACCGGGAACTGATAGATCTTCCCCGTCTGGATGAGAGTGATCGCCTCGAACAGCTCGTCGAGCGTTCCGAATCCGCCCGGAAAGATGATGAATGCCATCGAGTACTTGATGAACATCGTCTTTCGAACGAAGAAGTAGCGGAAGTTGACGAGTGTATCGACATAGGGATTTGCGCCCTGCTCGAATGGGAGCTCGATGTTGCACCCGATCGATCTTCCACCCGCGAGGTGCGCTCCCTTGTTCGCGGCTTCCATGATTCCCGGTCCCGCTCCGGTGATTATCGCAAACCCCGCGTTGGCCAGCAGCCGTGCGCATTCCTGCGCGGCCTGGTACATCGGATCCTCGGGCGACGTGCGGGCCGAGCCGAAGATCGTGACGCCTTTCTCGACCGACGAGAGTGTGTCGAACCCCTCGATGAACTCCCCCATTATGCGCATCACGCGCCACGGGTCGGTGCGAGTGAAGTCGGAGATCGAGGTGGACGGCTGCTGAAGCAGCTTCTCGTCCTCGGTCATCGGCATGTAACTGCGAATCGCGTCGTCTACTTTGCGCGTCGCTCCAACCTGGCGCGCGGGTGTCGCGCGCGACGGAGGAAGACGACCGGCCGCGAGATGGCCCTCTTCCGTCCGCTCGCGCGCGCCGGCGCGCGCGGCCTGTTCAGCCGAGGCGAGCGAGCTGGGATCGGCCTTCTTTCCGCTCGCGGTCCTTGCGTGGCGCTTTCGCTTCTGCGCCGTGGGTGCTGCCTGAGTCGTAGCTTTCTTTTTTTTCATTCCAATGTCTGAGCGCGAATCTTGACCAGCTGCCATCGCATGTCACGCACCACAACGTGAAAGTGAATGTCCCCGCTTGACGCTCGCCAGATGACTTCGTGCCCGTAATCGTCATCGTCGCCGACGGTGCGCGCCCCGATACGCTCGAGGATGCGATGCATCGGGGTGTCGTCCCTGCGCTCAGCTCGCTCCGCGAAGAGGGCGGCCTGCACACCATCACGTCGGTATTTCCTTCCGTCACGGGACCGGCGTACGCGCCCTTCGTCATGGGCAGATATCCAGGCCCTGTCGGCCTGCCCGGGCTCAGGTGGTATGATCGCGAAAGAAGAACATGCAGGCTTCCCGGCAATTCACGGAGCTACGTGGGGTTTGAGATGCGGCATGTGGACGGCGACCTGGATCCGGGAGCGCCGACGATCTTCGAGCTCGCAGGTTCCAGCATCGCTGCGCTCAACGTGATTGGCCGGGGGCTTTCGCCGCGCGATCTGATCGGGCGCAAGTTTGGCTTCATCGCTCGCACGGCACGCACGCATTTCACGGGACGCGTCCAGGGCTGGCTGGAGATCGATCGCGAGATTTCGGGTGAAGTGGTCGAGAGAATTCGTGCCGACCGTCCGGACTTTGTCTTTGCGGCGCTTACAGGAATCGACAAGACATCTCACTCCGAAGGACACGCCAGCGCCTACGCAGAGCAGGCATATCAGATAGTCGACGATACGGTATCGAAGATTCGCAGGGACGCTGAGCGCAGCGGGACGTGGAGCAGCACCCACATCTGGGTGGTGAGCGATCACGGGCATTCTCCGGTACGCGAGCACGATGACATCGTCGGCCTGATCCGGCGGCTTGGATTCCGCGCGATCGCACATCCCTTCGTCTATTCGAGCAGGGGCGATGTAGCGGTGATGGTGAGCGGAAATGCGATGGCGCACATCTACCTGGACCTGGCTCGAAGAACTCGGCCGTGGCTCGGCGATCTCGGCGGAAAGTGGCAGCGCGTGCGCGATGCACTGCTGGCAAGAGACTCGGTGGACCTGATGATGCTTCCGGCCGCCGTCGGGCGGTGTGAGGTCCACGCAAAGGATCGCGGGTTCGCCGTTCTCGAGTGGACTCGCTCGCGCATCAGTTATCTGCCCGCGACCGGAGACCCGCTCGGTATCGGCGCGCATCACGATCTGGATGATGACGCAGCGTACGACGTCACGCTGTCGAGCGACTATCCCGATGCGCTCATCCAGATCGCGAGGTTGTCCGATTCGCCTCGCTCGGGTGAGATCATTCTCTCGGCGGCGCGTGACTGGGATTTTCGAGCGAAGTACGAGCCGATTCCGCACACATCATCGCACGGTGCGCTGCACCGCGAGCACATGCTCGTGCCTCTTCTCACCAACCGTCCAGTGGCCCGCCGCCCTCGGCGGACAGTGGACGTGATGCCGAGTGCCTTGTCGGCGCTCGGCATTCCTATTCCTTCGGGATTAGACGGAAAGAGCTTCCTGTAACCGAAGAGAAGGCCTTGCCAATGCAGCCCCTCAGGCTCGGATCAACACGGAGTCACGGAGCAACGGAGCATTCACGGAGTTTTTTCTTGGTTTAACAACAGAACTGCGTTTCCCGTCGGTAATGAAGGAGGGTCTTCCGGCTTTAGAGTGGGCTCGTCGAACAAGCCAACCCCGGGACCTTACCGCCGAGTGCGCCGAGATGCGCCGAGCCCGCCGAAACGGCGGTTGTTGGGTCTTTCCCTGAGTCGATCACGACAAGCTGCTAGCGGCTCGATCAAATACAAGGAAACCAATGCGGTTTCCGGCTTCTCGGCGACCTCGGCGCACCTCGGCGTGCTCGGCGGTAAAATCCCGGTGTTCCGCTCACGTTGTGACTTGACCCACGCCGAACACGGAAGAGCCATAAAGGAAAACTCCGTGAATGTTCCGTTACTCCGTGACTCCGTGTTGATCCGAGCCTGAGGAGCCGCTAGGCGAGAAGGTGCCCTTCATCTCCACCCTCCAATCGTCACCGCGCGCGACGACAACACCGACGAATGAAGGGCCGAGGTCCAGGTACTCGACGCGGTAATCGTGGCGCAGGGATGAATTCTCGATCTCTCCATTCTTCCACGACGCGAGGCCGCGCCATACGCTGTCACCGCGAGCCTTCGCTGTGCCTTCTCTACGAACCCATATCGACAGGAAGGCGTGATCGACCTTGTCGGGCGGGAGCGCGGCGAGCATCTCGTACTCCTGAGCCGAATAGACTCGCTTTGCCACACGCAGCGCGCGCCGAACAGGCCGAACCTTCTCCACGTCTACTCCCACGTCGCGATTCGCAGTGACAGCGATGATCACCAGCTCGCCGGAGTGAGTCGTGTTGAAGGTCAGCCCGATGTCGTTCGGGCGTGACAGGGTCGGCTTTCCCATCGCGACCACGCCGAAGCTGATATCGCTCGGATGGCCGCCTACATAGCTCGCGAGCAGCTGACGCTGCATTGCGCGGGACACTACGGTCTGACGGACGGCACGCTCCTCGAGCAGTGCACCGGCGCGCTTGCGCTCGCTCGGGGACAGGCGCGCGAGCATCTCGTCGAAGGCGTGCTCATCTACATTGAGGGGCGCGGTCCACACGTGGACCGCATCAGGCGCCAGCTCAATCAAGCGGGACAATCTCGACCTCGGCCTCCTGTCCCTTGATCGTCAACCTCGCAACGCTCGGCGCGAGATCGAACCGGCGCGGCCCGGCCGCTCCCGGATTCACTACAAGGCGGCCGTCTGCGCGAGTGACGAGCTGCTTGTGTGTGTGGCCGTACACGAGCACCTGCTGCGAATAAGTCGAGAGAAGCTTTTCCGGGGTCGGGCTTCCGAGCTCGTGCCCGTGACTCACATGCACCTCCACATCGGCCACCGGAACCACGACTTCCTGAGTGAGATTCGGATCCCCAACCGGGTCGGTGTTGCCGAACACGGCGTAAACCGGAGCGATCATGCGCAGCTCATCGAGAATTTCCGGACCGCCGACGTCGCCTGCGTGAAGAATGATGCTGACTCCCTTGAGGGCCTCGTGAACCGAAGGCCTGAGGAGTCCGTGAGTGTCGCTGATGAGTCCCACAATCACTGGTTCAGACGTGTTCTGCATGGTTCCTATATTACCTGAGGCATGTCCTGGTCACGACTCTCCCTGCGGCTCGCGCTTCGGTCGCTCACCCGTCCGTCGCTCGCGATCGATTTGATTCGCGTTGCCTGGCGATTCCGGTCGCGGGGATGGTATACGCGCTTTCCATTTCTTCCGATACCCGACCGGACGTACGTGCGATGGCGCATGTACACAGCCTATGGCGATTACGATGCCATTCCACCGGCGGAAGATGTGGAGCGCTACGCGCGCTGGGCGACGAGCGAGCAGTGATCTCCTCTGCGTCATCGGTCGACCTGTCGCAGCTGATCAAAGCGCAGGCATACGGCCTGGGCTTCGATCTCGCCGGGATCGCCACACTCGGCCCGGTCGAAACGAGCGCTGCGTTCGAGCGATGGGTCGCCGAGGGGTATGCCGGCGACATGGATTACCTGGAGCGAGGGCTCGAGAAACGTCGCGACACACGACTTCCATTCACCGGAGCGAGTAGCGCAATAGTTGTGGGCCTCAACTACGGCGGCACGGCGCCGCCGGGGCCGATTGCCCGATACGCGCGGAGCGACGACTACCACGAAACGATGTGGAAGATGCTCGACTCGCTTCACGAGTGGGTGGACGAAACTCTCGGACGGCCGGTTCCGGGTAGATCGTATGTCGACACCGCGCCGATTCTCGAGCGCGATCTGGCGCGACGCGCCGGGCTGGGATGGCAGGCGAAGAACACCAACCTGATCAATCCGCAGATCGGCTCGTTCTTCTTCATCGGCGCGCTGTTTCTCGACCTGGACCTCGACCCCGATGTGCCTTTCGAAGCTGATCGGTGCGGCACGTGCACCCGTTGCATCGATGCCTGCCCGACAAGTGCGATAAGAGAAGCGCGCGTCCTCGATGCGACTCGATGCATTTCCTATCTCACGATCGAGACGCGCGGAGAGATTCCTCTCGAGTTTCGCGAGGCGATTGGTGGCCTCGTGTACGGCTGCGACATCTGCCAGGATGTCTGCCCGTGGAACGTATCGTTCTCGCGCGACGCGACACTCGACACTCTTGCACCGCGCACGTCGCTCGCAGGGGATGCACGGACGATGGCGCGGAAGATTCTCAGGATGGACGAGGCAGCGTTTCGCTCGGCGTTCAAGGGCTCAGCGATGAAGCGGGCAAAGCTGAGAGGACTCAAGCGCAACGCCGCAGTGGTGCTGGGGAACACCGGGACGCCGGAGGATATCGAGCTGCTGACCCATACCTCCCGCGATGCTGATCCGATGATTCGAGAACACGCCACGTGGGCAATCACTCATATGAGAGAGCGCGGGCAGTAGGCACATGCGGGCAGCGCGGGAGATTCGCTGGCTCGGTATCTAGGCGAAGCTCCCGCCGCGTGCTAGACTAGCGCAACACCCTCCACTGCCAGGCTTGAGCGACTCTTTCTCCTCTTCTCCCGATCAGGAACTTCTCGCGCGCGTTTCACGCGCGGTCGAGCCTGCGTACGACATCGAGAGAGAGATCGGCCGCGGCGGGTCGGGAATCGTGTATCGCGCGACTGACCGCCGCCTCAAGCGCAGCGTTGCGCTCAAGATTCTCCCCCCCGATCTCGCTTTTCGAGCGGACACTCGCGAGCGCTTCATGCGCGAAGCGGAGACGGCCGCGCGACTGAGTCATCCGAACATCGTTCCGATCTTCAGCGTCGACGAGCGCGAAGGACTCGCCTGGTTCGTGATGGCAATCGTGGAAGGACAGAATGTCGGCGATCGTGTGCGCTCCCACGGTGCGCTCTCCTTCGCGGACGCACGCCGGCTGCTGCGCGAAGTTGCTGACGCACTGGCCTACGCGCACGAGCGCGGAGTGGTGCATCGCGACATCAAGCCCGACAACATTCTCATCGATGGCCAGACCAACCGCGCGCTCGTGACCGATTTTGGAATCGCTCGCGCAACGACAGAAGGCGAGTCTCGTCTCACCGCAACCGGCACCGCGATCGGAACGCCGGCCTACATGTCACCTGAACAATGCGCCGGAGAGCGCGAGCTCGACGGTCGGTCGGACCTCTACTCACTGGGCGCCGTTGCATACTATGCGCTCACGGGGCAGCCGCCGTTCGACGGACCGTCAACTCCTGTCATCATGATGAAGCAGGTGGCCGAGCCTCCGGCTCCGATGAGCAGGTATCGGTCAGGCGTCCCCGAGGATCTGGACGCCATCGTCATGCGCCTGCTCGAGAAGGATCCCGCCGACCGCTTCGCGAATGGCAGCGAGCTGATCGCCGCGCTCGACAGCGGGCACGTAGAGCCCGCGCCTGTCCGATCCCGAATGGATACACTCAGGACATTTCCGAAGCTCCCGACACGTGCAATGGGCCTGATGTTCGAGCCCGTTCCGATGATGGGGCCAAAGTGGATGACCCCTCGCGCAAGATTCCTCGAGCGGCAGCAGCGGCACGAGGACAAGATCCGGCGGAGGGAGGCGAAGGAGAATTCGCGCCCGCTGCCCGAGCGCATCAGGTCATTTCGCCGGCATCTCGCGAGCTACCTGGGGACGACGACGTTCCTGTTTGGAATCAACGCTGCGACGAATCCCGATTTCTGGTGGGCAATTTTTCCGGCGATGGGAATGATGATGGGCCTCGTGAACGAAGGCGGCGCACTGTGGGCCGCAGGTGCGAGGCTGAGTGATGTGTTCGGCGGATCAAAACCGCTCGCTGCACCGAGTGAGGGCGCGCAGCTGCCCGCACCGGCAGCCGTCGCGCCGCCGGGTGAGATCACGGCTGAAGTTCTCGCCGGTCCTCGCGGCGCGATCGCGCGCCAGGCAGGCGCCGACCGCAGGGCAATC
>DASWQD010000191.1:0-2809 GCA_036398255.1 Gemmatimonadaceae bacterium
TAGTTCTGGTCGTCTCACCGGTCTCACCGGTCTCAAAAAACCCTTTCTCTCGAGGATCGAGAGAGAGCAGCCAGGAAAAAAGGCTAGACCTTGTGGTAGACGATCCGCGCGGCCTCGGCTCGATCGGATGCCGGATAGATCTCGAAGTCGGAAAAGAACCCGGGCGCCTCGGCCGCGAGAATCCTGATGATGGCGACGGCGCAGCGGCGGATCTCGAATTCGGCGCCCTCGCTGGAGCGAAGCTCGAGCATCGTTCTCCACGCGCGGGCATTCGCCGTGACGACGATCTTCGTCTCGGTCGAATTCGGAAGAACACCTCGCGCCGCCTCCCGGGCCATCTTCCGGCGATGGACCTTGTCGCTCACCCAGGCGTAGCGGGTCATCAGCTGCTCCACGAGGGCGACGTAGCTCTTCTGCGCTGCCTCCACCTGCTCGCTCCATGATTTCTCGAGCGTTTCATCTCCGATGATCGCGGGAGGCATGACGAAGTTCGCCTCCGACTCGTCGACGTATCGCTGCGAGAGCTGTGAGTACGCGAAGCCGGCGCGATGGCGAACGAGCTCGTGAGTGAGCGACCGGCTCACTCCCTCGAGGAGGAGAGAGTAGTTCGCGTGCTCGAGAACGCTGCCGTGTCCCTGCTTCTTGATGTTCTCGAGATACTCCCGTGTCGCCCGGCTCGCCGGATTTTTCTGGCTCATGTAGCAGAGACGACCTGCGAATTCGGCCAGCCTCTCACCGTCCGAGCTTTCGCCGAGCCAGTTGACGGGAAGGTGAGAAGGCTCCGCGAACGACGGGCGCGAGAGAACGGTTATGCGTGGTTCGGTGAAAATCATGGAGGACGAAGCTACCCCTTCCCGGGAATCAGTGAAAGTCGAAACGTGGAATACGCGCGCTCGTCCGTGATGCGATCGAGCGCCTCGCGTGCCTCCGCGGGAAGCGGAGCCAGATCAGGATCGTACTTGATGTCTCCCAGCGGGTCCTGCTCGGCGAGCGGAATCTTCACTCCGGGATTCAGGATCCCCGCCGGATCGAACGCCGTCTTCACGCGGGTGAAGAGCACTCTCGCCCTGTCACTCCACACCCGCGAGAGCAACGGGGTTCGCAGACGTCCATCGCCGTGCTCGCCGGCCAGTGTTCCTCCGAGCTGCGCGGTGAGGGAGACGACTTCGTCGAGAAGTGACTCGACATCGGATCGCCATCCGGGCTTCGAGACATCGATGAGCGGGTTGACATGCATGTGGGCATCGCCGGCATGGCCGAAGATCACTCCGCGAATGCCTCGCTTCTCCAGAGCGCTGCGCACGCCGCGGACATACTCCGCGAGACGATCGGCAGGCACCGCTCCGTCCTCGATGAACTGCATCGATTTGAGCGCCGGGTCGAGCCTCGCGAGGATCGGGCTCGCGGCATGGCGCAGCTCCCAGATCTCATGCTGCTCCGCGGCTCCGAGCGCGACCTGCGCCAACGTGGCGCCGGATTCCCGGAAGGCGGACGCCAGCTCCCTTGCTGCTCTCTCCGTCTCGCTCGAGCTGCCTCCTTCGACTTCAGCGAGCAGCACCGCCTGCGTTCGCGGCGGAATGGACGACAGTGACGCGATGTCGAGGAAGGTACGGTCGAGAAGCTCGCACGCGACTGCGCCGGCAGCTCTCGCCCGCACGGCGCCGCTCACCGCATCCTCGAGCGAGGAGAACGCGCCGAGCACACTGCACGTGGTGCGCGGAGTTGGAGCGAGCCCGAGCTGAGCGCCGACGATGACTGCGAGCGTGCCTTCGCTTCCGACGAGGAGATCCACGAGCTTCCGCGTATGAGCGAACGCCGCGACGCCATATCCTGACGAATCCTTCGAGACTCCCTTATGCATCAGTGATTCGCTCGCGACTATTTCCGGCTCTACG
Source organism: Gemmatimonadaceae bacterium (assembly GCA_036398255.1). GTDB lineage: Bacteria > Gemmatimonadota > Gemmatimonadetes > Gemmatimonadales > Gemmatimonadaceae > UBA4720. The sequence goes on from DASWQD010000191.1 coordinate 1,896, forward strand.
TCATTCAGGAATCGGTCGAGCGCCGGGATTCCACGAGGAATTGACCCGACGCGGGATATCACCGCTCGAGAGCCGTCCTCGAAGACGCAGTCGAGCGCGATCACCCAGTCGCGCGTCGCCCCGAATCTCAGTGTGTGTGCGCCGGCAGCGTTCGTGGAAACCATGCCGCCGACAGTGCAGTACTCTCCGCTCGAAGGATCTACCGGAAACCGCAGACCGCTTTCGAGCGCCGCGCGATTTACATCGCCACGCAAGGCGCCTGGGCCCGCCCAGATGGAGTGACTGTGGAGATCGACATTGCCGATGTGGCTCATCCGGCTGAGGTCGACGATGACGCCGGATCCGATTGCGCCGCCTGCCATGCTCGTGCCCGACCCGCGCGGAACGAGAGTGATCGATCGCTCCTTTGCCCATCGCACGAGCGTCACCACATCGTCGGCATCCTCGGGGACAGCAACGGCCGCCGGAACGATTCGCCCGATGCCGGCGGCTTCGGAGTACATCGCGAGCGCGAGCGGGTCTGCCCTGTACACGCCGCGAAAACCCGCGGGCGGGACATGACACGACGTCATAATCCCAGCTGGCTTACTCTCGGCGGATCCTGCGAGTAGTCGTAAAATCCCTTGCCCGATTTTTTCCCGTACATCCCGGCAATGACCATTCGCTTGAGCAGCGGAGGAGGCGCGTACCGCTTCTCGCGATACTCCGCGAACATGATCTCGGCGATCTTGTAGGTGGTGTCGAGTCCCACGAAGTCGAGGAGCGTGAACGGTCCCATCGGGTGGCCGGCCCCAAGCTGCATCGCCTTGTCGATGTCCTCGACCGAGGCGACATTCGCCTCGAGAGCGTTGATCGCGTCGAGCATGTACGGGATGAGCAGCAGGTTGACGATGAATCCCGAGTTGTCCTTGGCT
>DASWQD010000192.1:0-2429 GCA_036398255.1 Gemmatimonadaceae bacterium
CGAGTGATTCGACTACCAGATTCGGACGAAAGCGCCTCATGTCGAGGGCCTCTCCGACACTTGCTTCGAGGGCCGCGATCGTCTGCGTAGTGATGAGCGAGAGAGGCATCGTGTCGAAGATGCCGCGGCTCTGCCTGATGACTTGGGAGTCGTGCCCGAGCTGGTTCGCGAGTGCGGGATCCACGACTTCGAGCTCGTCGCCGTCAGGAGTCCGAACCAGTGTCATCGTCTTGTCCGGATCGGTATCGTCCTCGAACCGCGGCTGGTAGTGCCACATCTCTGGTGACTCGCGAATGGTCAGCCACGGGAATCCGCTTCGCACGAGTCCGCCTCGCACAAACGCCCACCGCCTGTCACCTGTAAATCCGTTCCATCCGACGTCGACTGAATCGAGGGATTCGGCGGCCATCGACTTGACCGGATATCGAAAGAGGGCGGCGACTTTCCCGATTTCACGTGACGGCATTTCTGTAACTTGGCCGCCCTTGACGCTTTCGACCAGCGATTGCATAGTGAATGCGGCCTCAGGTCCAGGGCCCAACCTCTATGGCTCCGCCCCAGCAGGAGCCCGTGAGAGGCAAAGGGGGGCAGACTCCCGGATCGGTATCGTCAGTCCTTTGCGTTCACCTAGGGAGCACTGCTGGGGAGTGACCCGTGGTGCACCCAGGGGAGAAATGACGATGACACAAAACAAGGATCTGAAGCGCCTCGTTCGCGCTCGGATGAAGAAGACGGGCGAATCCTACACCAGTGCCCGTGCACAGATCACAAGAAAACCAAAAGCGAAGGCTTCGGCTGAAGCAGAAGCACGTCCTGCCGTGACTAAAGCCGATTACGCGAAGCTCGCCGGAAAGAGCGACGCGGTGATCAAGGCAAAAACCGGATGCACGTGGGAGAAGTGGGTGAAGTCACTCGACTACTACGGAGCGGACAAGATGTCGCACCGTGAGATTGCCGAGATGGTCAGGGCGAAGTGGAATGTTGAGGACTGGTGGTGTCAGACTGTCGCGGTGGGGTACGAGAGAATCAAAGGCCTGCGCGCCATCGGCCAGCGGCGTGATGGGACTTACGAGGCGAGCAAGTCACGCACTTTCAATGTGCCCGTCGATGAGCTGTTCGACGCGTGGGCCGATTCGAGCACTCGAAAGCGCTGGCTCGGCGACGCGAAGGTGAAAATCCGCACGGCGAGCAAGCCCAGGTCCATTCGCATGGACTGGAATGGCAACGCGATCGTGGCAATCGGGTTTACCGCGAAGGGATCGGCGAAGAGCTCAGTTGCCGTGCAGCATCCGAAGCTTCCAGACAGGGAGACGGCAGCAAATCTGAGGCAGTACTGGACCGATCGCCTGGAAAGTCTCGCTGGCGTGCTGGCGAAGTCGTAACGAGATTGGCAGGCGGCGCGTTATTTCCGCGCGCTGCCTGCAGTTTCTTGGGGTGTAGCTCAATGGCAGAGCGCCGCACTGTTAATGCGGAAGTTGCAGGTTCGAGTCCTGCCGCCCCAGCTTCCCTCCCTGCCGTCCCCCGCTACTTCTTCGGCGGGCGGTCTCCGATCCAGTAGCGCGGGCCAGGTCCGAGTCGCGCGGCCCGGTCGCCGGGATTGGAGAGCTGGCATCTCTCGAGCGACAGGCAACCGCACCCGATGCACTGAGTGAGACCGGCGCGGAGCCGCTCGAGCTCCGCTACACGCTCGTCGATTCGCGCCGTCCACGTTCCTGAGAGCCGCGACCAGTCCCGCCCCGTTGGAGCACGATGAGGCGGAAGCTTGGACAGCTCATCGCCTATCTCGTCGAGTGACAGCCCGATCCGCTGCGCGAAGACGATGAAGGCGATTCGGCGAAGGACCTCGCGCGGATAGTGCCGCTGGCCGCGGCCTTCGCGTTCCGACCTGATCAACCCTCTCTCTTCATAGAAGCGAAGAGCGGACGAGGCGACTCCGCTTCGCCGGGATACCTCTCCGATTGTGAGCAGCTCAGCCATGGGATGGGAATCTGGTGAAAACAGCCCTTGACTTCAAGTTCACTTGAACTTGTAAAATGCGGATGCACACCAAACGGGAGAAGACATGACTGGAAAATTTGCCCGCGAACGCACTGGACTCATCACCGGTGCATCACGCGGCCTGGGACTCGCTCTCGCGCGAGGTCTCGCATTACAGGGTTGGAACCTCATCCTCACGGCGCGCGCCGCTGACCGGCTGCGCGCCGTGAGAGACGAGCTCGCGGCGCTCACTCACGTCGCGGCAATCCCCGGCGACGTAACTGATGCAAGCCACCGCGCGGCGCTCGCAACTCTCGCCCGCGGACATGCGGGGCTGGACCTCGTGATCAACAATGCCGGCGCACTCGGACCAAGCCCGCTGCCTCCGCTGCTCGATCATCCGCTCGACGTGCTCGCCACTGTCTTCGACGCGAACGTCATCGCCCCGCTCG
>DASWQD010000193.1:0-3443 GCA_036398255.1 Gemmatimonadaceae bacterium
GGGTGCGACCGTCAGCGCGGTCGCGCGGAGCGACGCAAAGGCGGCCCAGCTGAAGAAGCAGGGCGCTACTCCCGTGCGAGTGGATCTCTTCGACCCCGCTGCGGTCGACGCTGCCGTTCAAGGTCACGACGTCGTGATCAACATCGCGACAAGGATCCCCTCGGGAATGCGCATCCTGATGCCGGGCGCGTTCAGCGAGAATGCGCGCATTCGCACGGAAGCATCGCAGAATCTGGCGCTCGCCGCGATCAATGCGCGGGCACGCACTTTCATCCAGGAATCGTTCGCGCCGACGTATCCCGACTGCGGCGATGAATGGATCGACGAAAGCGTGACAATCCAGCCTACCAGCTACGTGCGCTCCGTTCTCGACGCGGAATCCGCGGCTGGGGAATTTTCGAAAAGCGGAGGCAGGGGCGTGGTGCTGCGCTTTTCGCTGTTCTATGGACCCGATTCGTCGCTCACTCTCGACGCAGTGAACTCCGTCAAGCGCGGGCTGACACCAGCGTTCGGCCAGGCTGAAGGCTACATGTCGTCCATCTGGATCGACGACGCCGCGTCGGCGGTATTCGCTGCGCTCAGCGTACCGTCGGGCACATACAACATCACCGACGACGTGCCGATGCGGCGCCACGAGGCATTCACCCTCCTCGCTGCCGAGCTCGGCGTAAAATCTCCCAGAATGCTGCCGCGGTGGGTAACCGGGATGATGGGCTCGGTGGTCGAAACGCTGGGCAGATCGCAGCGGATATCGAACGCGAAATTCCGGCAGGCGGCGGACTGGGTTCCGAAAGTGCCGAGCCTGCGCGAGGGGTGGAAGCTGCTCGTGGGCGAGATGAGGAGAAGCCGAAAATAGGCACCGCCCAGGCGATCGTCGCCGCGCTTCCATGGATCGTCATGCCCGTTGTGACGGCGATCAGGGTGCGCCACTCGAAATCGCTCGACGACGAAAGCGGCGTTCCTCCGCCAGGTCCGCCGAAAGTGAGTGTCGTGATACCCGCGCGAAACGAGGCGCGGAACATCGAGAGGTGCCTGCGCTCGGTTCTCTCGAATGACTATCCCGCTTTCGACGTGGTCGTGGTGGATGACCAGTCGAGTGATGGAACCGGTGACATCGCGCGGTCGATCGCGTCGGCGGATTCGCGAGCGCGCGTGATCGAGACAGGATCGCCGCCGGAAGGCTGGTTTGGAAAACAGTGGGCCTGCCAGACCGGCGCGAGCGCCACTGAGAGCGAGATAATTCTATTCGCAGACGCGGACACAGTTCAGTCGAGCGACCTGATCACACGCTCGGTGAATGCGATTGTGCGCCGGAGCGCCGATCTCTTTTCCATTCTCGGAAGGCAGGAGCTCGGCTCATTCTGGGAGCGGCTGATCCAGCCGCAGGTCTTCGGAATCATGTCGGTGCGCTACGGCGGAACGGAGAGCATCACGAAGTCCCGATTCGTTTCCGACAAGATTGCGAATGGCCAGTGTCTGTTCGTTCGCCGTGACACGTACGAGTCGTTTGGCGGTCACGCCCTCGTGAAATCGCATGTCGCCGATGACCTGATGCTGGCGCAGCGGTACTTCGCCCGGGGCAAGCGGGTCGTCGCTGCGGAAGGAATGAATCAGCTCTCGACCCGGATGTACACGTCGCTCGGCGAGCTGGTGCGGGGATGGGGAAAGAACGTCTTTGCGGGGGGGCGCGACGCAGTTCCGCTCGGGGTGTTGGGGAGGCTCGTGTTTCCGTTCTTTCTTCTGAGCGCGCCGATGTTCAGTCTGCTGCCGGCGCTGGCGCTTCTCGCCGGCGTATTCGTCACTCTGCCGGCGAGTGTTCTTCTATGGGCGGTGATTACGCAGGCTGCCTTGGTGCTGTGGTGGGGCTACGTCTACTGGCAGATCGACGAATCGCCTCTGTACGCGCTGCTCTCCCCGCTCGGTGCGCTCGTCATCTTCTACATCTTCGTGCGAGCGATCCTGCGGGGGCAGAGAGTTGTGTGGAAGGATAGATCTTATATCTCTTCGTAACTACGGAAGTGCGAGACGAGAGTTTTATAGTTATGGAATATTTGCTCGACCAATGGTATTCGCATCGGTACCGAACCAGATCGTGCGCGTCGGCTTATGGAACACCATGTGTCGCACAGTTCCTCCGCCACTCTTCGCAATCGGAGTGATCGAGAAGAAGGATTCGGTCTTGGGATCGAATCCAACCAGGCGGTTAGGCTGCACGCCCGTCTCGACGAGCCACACGCGATCCTTGTCGTCCGACGCCATCGCATACGGGAGCGACATCTTCGCGGATGGCAGCGGGTACTCCTTCACTGCTTTCGTATTCGGGTCGAAGCGGCCGAGCTTGCCGCCGCGATAGTCGCCGTACCAGATGATGCCGTCGGAGGTGACTGCAAGCCTGCGCGGGAGCGTCTGCGGATCGGGCAGAGTGTGCTCGACGACTTTCATCGATTGGGCATCGATCATTGCGAGCTTGTTCGTGCCGAATTCCACGAACCACGGGCGATTCTTCGGATCGACGACGATTCCGTACGGGCGCGACTTGGCGGTGGGCGATGGAATGAGATGAATCTCTCCCGTCTTCGTCACCATGTGACCCACATGATTCGCGCCTTGGGCGGTGAACCAGATGTTGCCGGTCTTGTCGAAGATCATCGTGTGCGGATCTTCGACTGCCTTGTCGGGCATCAGATACGTGGTGTACTTGCCGGTGGCGGGGTCGAGCTTCGCGAGGCGTCCGTTGCGGTTGCCGGTGTACCACACCATCCCGTCTTCACCGATGACGAGGTTGTGCGGATGTGTGCCGGCTTCGATCTCGTAGCGCTTGAATTCGCCGCTTGTCGGGTTCAGGTACGCGATGTAGTTGCCGGCCTGGCCGACGAACCACACTCGGCCCTGCTTGTCCACGTATGGATCACGCGGGCGGGTCTTCTCCCATGGCACCGTCCACTCCATGATCTCGACCGTCACGTTGTTGACGGGGGTTGCGCGCGGCGCTGCAAGAGCGGGAACTAGCAGCAGGGCGAAGGCGGCTGATCTCATGGTGGACCTCGGCGATTTCTGGTTCGACCTTCACCTTACGAAACGGCACACGCGTTCGCCAGTCTCTACCGGTTTTGGATAGTAGGTCGATTTTGACGCGCTACCCTTTCGAGCGATTGCAGACCCAGGATTGAGGATCTGCGAGGGTTAAGGATTGAAGACTTTGCGGCCTCAGGACCAACTACAATCGACGATCGGCGATTAATTGCGGACTGAGGAGATCGAGGACTGAGGACCGAGGGATCGAGCGGGGAATTGCGTCGCAACGGAACAACGCTTCGCGGTCGCTTCCGGTGATGGGCATCTGGGGCTTCCATCCCGGCTGCTGCTCGCGATCATCCCTCGCGAGCGCGGCAGGACTATGAAATAACCTGCATACCATCGACCACCGACCCACCGACCCACCG
>DASWQD010000194.1:0-3808 GCA_036398255.1 Gemmatimonadaceae bacterium
GACCTTGTGCGCATCTCCACTGCGATCGAGGATGGAGCTTTCTTCCGCAACCCGGCACTCGTCGAGGCATGTGCCGGGGCGAGGCAGACAGGCGGCACACTTCACCTCATGGGATTGATCGGCGACGGCGGGGTGCATGCCATCGACGCGCACCTGTTCGCGCTCATCGACCTCGCGATAAAGGAGCGAGTGCCGCGAGTTGCGATTCATGCCTTCATGGACGGCCGCGACACCATGCCCCGCTCGGGACTGGGATACATGGAGGAGCTGCTGGCATACATCGCTTCGCACGCCGGCACGGCCATCGAGGGTGCGCCGACTCGAGTCCGCGTGGCGAGCGTGTCCGGCCGGTACTACGCGATGGATCGCGACAAGCGCTGGCCAAGAACCGAGCTCGCGTACCGCGCGATGGTAGATGGAATCGGCCCCCGCTTCACCTCTCCTCTCGACGCGATCCGCGCCGCATATGACGCCGGGGTGACCGACGAATTCATCGTTCCGGTCGTGATCGAAGAAAGCGGGATGCCAGCTGGACCGATGCTGGGCGGCGACTCCGTCATCGGAGTGAACTATCGAGCGGATCGCATGCGACAGATAGTGCGCACGCTGATCGATCCCGGTTTTGCCGAGTTCGACGTTTCGAACAAGCCGCGAGTCCACGTCGCAACGTTGACATCGTACGACCGAACCTTCGACGTGCCGGTCGCGTTCGCCCCTCAATCAATGGCGAACATCATGGCCGAGACTCTACAGGCCGGCAGCAGGACGATGTTGAAGACGGCGGAAACCGAGAAGTACGCTCACGTGACTTACTTCTTCAACGGGGGGCATGAGACCCCCTGTCGAGGGGAGGATCGCATGCTGATCCCGAGCCAGAAAGTCGCTACGTACGACCTCATGCCCGAGATGAGTGCACCCGGAATCACCGATACTCTCTGTCAGGCAATCGAAGCGAAGTCGCACGATTTCATTCTCTGCAACTATGCAAATGCCGACATGGTAGGTCATTCCGGATCGATGGAGGCCACGATTCGCGCTGTCGAAACAGTGGACGAATGTCTAGCACGCGTCATCCGCTCCGCTGAAGCGACCGGAACGCGGCTGCTCATCACAGCTGATCACGGCAATGCGGAGCTGATGATCGATCCGGCGACCGGGGGACCGCACACGGCGCATACGACCAATCCCGTTCCGCTCGTTGCGATGAACGACGACGGAGTGCGGCAGCTGCGGAGCGGCGGAGCATTATGTGATGTTGCTCCTACTATATTAAGAATGATGGGCATCAGTCAGCCCTCGGAAATGACCGGAATGAACCTCGGAGCTCCTTGATGAATCGTGGGTTGTTCGTATTGGCACTTGCTGCTCTTGCCGCGCCTGCTGCGGCTCAGACCGTGGACGTCGGCCATCCCCCGGCACGCAGTCCGTTTCGCGACCTCGAGTTCAAGCACGAGCTCACTCTTTTTGGCGGCTACTACAAGGCTGCCGAGGATCCTGCCGGAGTCGCACCCCGCAGCGCACCGATGGAAGGAATCCGCTACGAGCTGACGGTTGGCGGACCGGTTCAGTTCGTGGCGCGGCTGGCGAGAGTCAACAGCGAGCGGCACGTGATCAATCCGCTCGAGCCGCGCGCAACGCGCGACCTGGGCGTTCAGAGCTGGCCGGTTTACCTGACCGACCTGGGCTTCTCGCTGAACCTCACGGGGCAGCGGTCATGGCATGGAATAGTGCCGGTTGTTTCAGGGGGGATCGGGATCGCGAGCGACCTCGACAAACAGGACGCTGATGACCCGTTCAATCTCGGCACCACATTTGCTTTTTCTTTCGGTGGCGGTATCCGAATCGTGCCCGGCGGGCGATTCCAGATGCGGGCCGACGCGGGAACGTGGCTGTACAAGTATCAATATCCGACCACGTACTACTCGACGACGTCCGACAACACCACGGTGCTCGACGCGGATCAAGCCAAGAATTTCTGGAAGAAGAACTTCGGGCTGACCCTTGGCGCGTCGTATCTGCTCTTCCGCTGACCTGGCGCCAGTCGCGCCATCACCCGAGAGGGAGGAAGCATGGCCGACGACTTTGACAATTCGGACGAAATCCAGAACCTGAGCGACGACGAGCTCAAGCGTTACGTGCTCGACGAGCTCAGGTCGCAGAAGGCCTTCGACGTCGACGACATCACTGTCGAGGTTCGGGGCGGCGCTGTTCGCCTGAGCGGCCGTGTCGGAACCGAAGAGGAGCTGCGGATCATCGATCACGTGATGACCGATGTCATCTCCGTGAAGAATGTGGACAATGAGATCGTAGTGGACGAGCTCCGTCGGGCGCAAAGTCCGGAGGCGATCGACGAGCATCTCGCCGATGAAGAGGCTCACTCGGGCCTGCTGCTTGGCGATTTCCCTGTTCCACTGAGTCCCGAGGCCGAGCATCTCGCCGACATGACACCCGGCGACATGGCAGGCACGCACGACGTCGGAGAGTCGATCGAATCAGCCGAGCCGTGGATTCCGCCGGAATCTCCGACTCCCGAAGGAATCGGTGGGCAGGATCAAGGGCGGTTTGGAATTGACGGATCCCGCTGATTTTTAAAACCAGAACGGACGGTACGCGGTACCCGTAACTGCCAGCTGGCAACTACCAGGTACCAGGTACCGTCCGTTCTGGTTTTTTGACATGCCGCAAGTGCAGATTAACCGATGCCTCGCGCTCACCTGACCCGCCGAGTCACCTTCGCGGCCGCCCACAGGTATCGTCGCCCGGAATGGAGCGATGAGCAAAACGAAAAGACGTTCGGACTCTGCTCGCGTGAGAGCTACCATGGCCACAGCTACGTCTGCGAGGTCACGGTCGCCGGCGAGATCGACCCTCTCACGGGCTTCGTCGTCGACCTTGGCGAGCTCGACCGGATTCTTGCGGACGAGGTGAAGAGCCGCTTCGACCACCGCAACATCAACGTCGATGTCCCGGAGTTCGCCGACGGCAGGCTCGTGCCGAGCGGCGAGAATCTCGCGCATTTCATCTTCGATCGCGTAGCGGATCGGCTGCCCGACAACGTGAACATCGAAAGCGTCAACATTGCCGAGGACGGGACTTTGAGCGCGACTTATCGGGGCGAGACGTGAGACGCCATCTCGCTATTCTCGTGTTCGTTTCGGCGGCTTGCGGTCCGGCCGCTCCGCCTCCGGTCCCTGAGCGCACGCCTCTCCAGTCACTTCGCTCCTCCATCGACTCGCTGCTCGACGATCCGCGATTCGAGAATGCACACCTTGGACTGATGGTCGTCAATGCGGCGACGAAGGACACGCTTTACTCGCGTAATGCGGGGAAGCTGTTCATGCCCGCTTCCAACCAGAAGATCGTCACGTCGGCGGTCGCGCTCGCGCAGCTCGGACGCGATTACCGCTATCGCACGGTGATCGCAAAGCGGGGGACGATCAAGGACAGCGTGCTGAACGGAGACCTGCTCATCATCGGAAAAGGCGATCCCACGATGAGTGATCGTGTCCAGGGAAGCGCGGCGAAGGCCATGGCCGCGATTGCTGATTCCATTAGGGCTCGCGGAATTCGCCGGGTTACGGGAGCGATACGGCAGGGCGGCAATGCATTCCCCGACAGCATCTACGGGTATGGATGGGAATGGGACGACTTGAGCGGAGAGAGCGGCGCTCCGGTAGACGAGCTGTTGTACAACGAAGGAATGATGCAGCGCGCCGCGAAGATTGACGGACGCGACACAGTCATCTCCGTAGCGACTCGAAGCCCCGGCTACGTATACCTCGGAGCGCTGTACTCCGCGCTTTCGCAG
>DASWQD010000195.1:0-2724 GCA_036398255.1 Gemmatimonadaceae bacterium
GCGGCCGAATTCGCCAGCGAGAAACTCGCCGCGGTTGATCACCATGTCGACTTCGTCCGCGCCGTCGGCAACAGCCTGCTTCACCTCGATGAGGCGAACCTTGAGTGGAGTCTGACCCGCCGGAAATCCGGTTGCTACCGAAGCGATCTTGATCGGAGTATCGGCGAGAAGCTTCGCGGCCGTCTTGACGTGCGCCGGATAGATGCAGACCGCCGCAACCGGTGGAACGTCCGGATCGTCGATTGGGTGCCGGGCCTTCGCGCAGAGCGATGCAACCTTCCCGCGAGTGTCCTTGCCCTCGAGGGTCGTCAGGTCGACCATCGATACTGCGGTGGTCAGTCCCCAGAGCTTGGATTTCTTCTTGATCGAGCGGGTCTGAAACTTGGCGACGCGCTCCTCGATTCCGACCTGATCGACGGAACCAACGTCCTCGAGCAGACGCCTGAACGCGGCCTTCTGTAGGGTAGCCATCCTTCTCGAAATATCAGGGGTGGCGGGTGGTGCCGCTACTCTAATGAAGGGTCTTTGGCGATAGCAAAACGGGCTCCCCGGGGGGAGCCCGCTCTCATGAAGGCCTTCGCGAATCAGTAATTGCTGAAGAGAAGGTGATTGTTGGCCGTTTTGGAGCTGGTCACCACACCTTTCGTCGTCGCCGCGTAAAGTGCATCGCGCACCGCAGACGGGGCAGCCGAGGGATTCGACTGGAGATACAACGCCGCCACGCCTGCAACGTGCGGAGTCGCCATGGATGTTCCGCTGATCGTGTTCGTTGCAGTCGTGCTCGAATACCATGACGACGTGATCCCGACTCCCGGCGCGAAGAAATCCACGCAGTTTCCGTAGTTCGACCACGAGGCCTTTCTGTCCGTCTTGTCGCTCGCGCCAATGGTCATCCCCTCCGTCACGCGCGCCGGCGAGTATTTGCATGCATCCTGCGCGATGCCTATCCAATTTCCGTTTCCTGCCGCGAGCGCATAGCTCACACCGTCCGAGATCGAGCGCCGCACGGCGGCGTCGAGTGACGCTGACGCGCCGCCGCCAAGGCTCATGTTCGCGACCGCCGGAGCGCCCGCCACATGATTGGCGGTGACCCAGTCGATTCCGGCTATCACGCCGGACGTGCTGCCGCTGCCACTGCAGCTCAGCACTCTGACTGCGACGAGTGAGACCCCTTTCGCAATGCCGTACGTCGATCCACCAACGGTCCCGGCAACGTGAGTTCCGTGGCCATTGCAGTCCACCGCCGATCCGCCGGACGTGACCGCGTCAAAACCCGTGACCGCTCGCCCACCGAACTCGGTGTGAGTGAGAAGAATTCCCGTGTCGATGATGTACGCAGTGACACCGGCGCCGGTGTTGTTGTAGTCGTATGTGGTGCTCAGGGGCAGAGAGCGCTGGTCGACGCGATCGAGACCCCATGTCGCACCGCTCTGAGTCGTCGAGGCGGTGACGATTCCATCCGGCTCGATTCGCGCGACGCGCGCGTCGCGCATGAGGCCGCTCCGCGCTGCCTCTGCGATCGATCCGGCAAAACCGTTGAGCGCAAAGTGATAAACGAAGTCGGGACTGACGCCATTGTCAGCAGCGACCTGCGCAGGACTCGCATCGTCGCGCACCGTGACGATGAATCGTCCCGGAATTACCTGGGCATTGTCATCATCGGCATTCGCCGAGAACACGGGTTCCGGGGCAACGGCGGTTGGACTCGGAGCTTCCGAGCACGCTGCCAGAATTACTCCGGCCAGCAGGGCAACTAGAGCGCGTTTCATGGGGCCACCTGATTGAGACGAACCTATAGTATACAATCGTTCACAAAAGGGACAAGCCTATCCTCAGCCACCGGCGCAGGTCGATATTCCGGGACCATCCGATGAGACTCTGTATCCCCGCAGGAGCCGCCCTTTTTTGCTCGATCGCCACGGCAGGAGCGCAGTCCGCGCCCCCGGCCGTCGAATGGAGCGCGTACGGCAGGTCGGCCGGGGGAGATCGCTTCTCTCCGGCAGATGAGATCAATCGCGGCAACGTGAAATCGCTCGTTCCGGCATGGACCTATCGCACCGGTGAGATCGACGCGAAAACCCGGCGGCCCGCGAAGCTCGAAGCCACCCCGCTCATGGTGGATGGCGCGCTCTTCCTTTCCACACCGCTCGGCAAGGTCGTCGCACTCGATCCCCTCACCGGAAAAGAGAAATGGAAATTCCAGGCTGACGTGGATGCGTCGGTCGGATGGGGCGATTTCGCCAATCGCGGCGTCTCGACCTGGGTCGATCCGTCGCTTCCCCGCAACGCAGCGTGCCGTCGCCGTATCTTCGCCAACACAATCGACGGCCGCATCTTCGCACTCGATTCGCGCACCGGCACAAAGTGTCCATTCGGTCGCGCAGGTTACGTCGACCTGAGGAGCGGGCTTCACAACCGGCCATTCGAGACCGCGGAGTACCAGCTGACCTCACCGCCCGCCGTCATCCGCGGAATGATCGTGACAGGTTCCTCGGTCGCCGACAACAATCGCACGAACGCAGCGAGCGGCGAGGTCCGCGCATACGATGCACGAACCGGCACTCTTCGCTGGATTTGGGATCCGGTGCCTCGCGATTCTACGGATCCGGCGTGGAACACGTGGCGCGGCGCAATGGGACACACAACTGGCGCCGCCAACGCATGGTCCGTGATCGCGGCCGATTCGGCGCGCGGCCTCGTCTTCATCCCCACGAGCAGCCCGAG
>DASWQD010000196.1:0-3913 GCA_036398255.1 Gemmatimonadaceae bacterium
AGTTCGGAATCGACAAGCTTTTCCTGTCGACGATGCAGGCGGTGTCAGGTGCGGGATATCCCGGTGTCGCGTCTCTCGACATTCTCGGAAATGTCATCCCGTACATCGCGGACGAAGAGCCGAAGCTCGAGCGTGAGATGACGAAGCTCCTCGGCCGGTACGCAGACGGCGCGGTGCAGCGCGCGCCGATGAAAGTGAGCTCGCACACCAATCGTGTGGCCGTCGAACATGGCCACACGGTGTGCATCACCGCATCGTTCAGAACCACGGTCAGCGTCGATGACGCAGTCGCAGCACTTCGCGCGTGGAAGGGACACGAGTCGACATGGAATCTTCCCAGCCGTCCGACTCATCCACTCCTCGTCACCGATGAACCCAATCGGCCGCAGCCGCGGCGTGACGTCGGCGCGGGCGCCGGGATGACTGTGACCGTCGGGCGTGTGCGACCAGATCCGATTCTCGATATCAGAATGGTTGCGCTCGGTCACAACACCATCCGCGGTGCGGCCGGCGGGTCGGTCCTGAACGCCGAGCTTCTTGCGGCAACCGGCCAGCTCGACAAAGCGTGATCGTCGTCAAGTTTGGCGGCACATCGGTTGGCGATGCCGCGGCGATAGATCGTTCCGCTCAGATCGTAAAGAGCAAACTCGACCGGAATCCCATCGTCGTGGTCTCGGCGCTCGGCGGCGCCACGAACGCGTTGCTCGCAGTCGGCGAGCAATCCGGCAAGGGCCACCTGATCGGCGCATTGCGTGGAATAGAAACGCTTCGCGACCGGCACCTGCGAGAATGCGAAGCGCTGCTCGGGGGATCTGACGAGTCGCTCGAGATTGCAGGCGAGCTGAGTGCAATGTTCGACGAGCTTGCGCATCTCGCCGAAGCCTTGTCGACACTCGGTCACGTCACCCCGCGATCCTTCGACGCGATTGCCGCCCAGGGCGAGCAGCTGTCGGCGAACCTCGTGGCCGCCTACTTCCGCAAGCTCGGCATCGACGCCGAGTATGTGGATCCACGCACCGTGATGATCACTGATGACCGCTTCATGGAAGCTGAGCCGCAGACTGACGCGATCGCCGAGCGCGCGCGCGAGATACTGCAGCCCATGGTGCAGGAGCGACGAGTGCCGGTGATGGGAGGGTTCGTCGGTTCCACCGCGAGCGGAATTACAACGACGCTCGGGCGTGGGGGCTCCGACTACACCGCATCGCTTGTGGGGGCCGCGCTTGGAGCCGAAGCCATCGAGATCTGGACTGACGTCGATGGAATGCTCACCGCGGACCCGAGAGTCGTCGATGGATCATTACTCATCGAACAGATCAGGTTCGACGAAGCGTCGGAGCTTGCATCGTTCGGCGCGAAAGTACTGCATCCCAACACGATTGCCCCGGCTGTAAGGCTCGGCATTCCTGTGTTCGTCTACAATTCGCGGAAGCCTGAGGGGAAGGGAACGCGCATCACCTTCGATGCGCCGCACCGTCCTGTGAGCGCGATTGCCGGCAAGACCGACGTGACGATCATCAAGGTGACGGCCGCCCGCATGCTCCTCGCGCATGGATTTCTGCGCCGTGTCTTCGAGATCTTCGAGCGACACAAGACGTCGGTGGATGTGGTCGCGACATCGGAGGTGTCTGTCTCCGTGACCATCGACGACGCATCGCGCCTCGATTCACTGCTCGTGGACCTGCGTGATCTCGGAGACGTTGCAATCGAGAGGAACCGCGGAATCATCGCCATTGTTGGGGCCGGCATCTGCGACGCAGGCGGAGCGATGGGCCGGGCGCTCATGGCGCTCGGAGACGTGCAGATTCATATGATGTCCCTGAGCGCGACCGGCATCAATCTTACGGTGATCGTAGACGCGGACGCCGTTCACCCCGCGATGCAGAGACTGCACACCGAATTCTTCGGCCACGAGAGGTCATGAGCGAGCCCGCGATTGCGGTGATAGGCGATGGAAAGATGGGACGCACCATTGCCCAGATGGTGCAGGAGCGAGGATGGCATCTCACGGCGATGCTGGGCTCCGAGCACAATCAGGGAGGCGTGGGAATCACCCGGCGTGCTCTTGGAGATCCGGACGTCGCCATCGAGTTCACTGAGCCGTCGTCCGCAGTTCCCAACATCATGGCTTGCATCCATGAGGGAGTGCCCGTGGTTGTGGGCACCACCGGCTGGTACTCATCGCTCCCGGTCATCACCGAAGCGGCGAATGAGGAAGGCGCCACTCTGCTGTGGGCAGCGAATTTTTCCATCGGGGTGAACCTGTTCGTGGAGATTGCGCGGGATACGGCGCGCATCATGTCGGCCGCCGACTTTTCTGCGGCGATGGTGGAGACTCACCATTCCGCGAAGAAGGACGCTCCATCGGGCACGGCGCTCGCAATCAAGCGCGCCATGGAAGCAGAGCTGGGCAAGGAGCTTCCCGTCACGAGCGTTCGCACCGGGTCGGTGCCGGGAACTCACGAGCTCATCTTCGACGCGCCATTCGAGCAGATAATCCTGAGACACGAAGCGCGTGACCGCCGTGTTTTCGCGGACGGCGCGCTGCGCGCCGCGGCGTGGCTCAAGGGGAAGAAAGGGGTATTCACGATGCGCGATGTGCTCGGGTTTTCGAAATGATCAACATGCCGAGGGACAAGCAGGGCAGAGCCCTGTTGCGCGGGTGCGGCACTGCGCTCGCAACGCCATTCGCGAGCGACGGATCGATAGACGAGAAGGCGTTGCGGGATTTCGTCGAATGGCAGGTCACCGAGGGTATTCATTTCGTGGTTCCGTGCGGGTCGACTGGCGAGGCGGCGACGATGTCGGGCGACGAACACCGGCGAGTGGTCGAGATCACGGTCGATCAGGTGAAAGGGCGCGTGCCGGTTGCCGCCGGTGCCGGGTCGAACGACACGCAGAAGGCGATTGCACTCTCGAAAGAGATGAAAGATTCGGGCGCGACTCATCTGCTCCATACGTCGCCGATGTACAACAAGCCGCCGCAGCGAGGCATCGCGGCACATTTCCGCGCGATCGCAGATGCAGTGGACCTGCCGCTCATCGTGTACAACGTGCCGGGCAGGACCGGGAGCAACGTGGAGGCGGCGACGACGCTCTCACTCGCCGAGCATCCCAACATCACGGCCGTGAAGGAAGCTTCGGGAAACCTTGCGCAGATTGCCGAGATCATCCGCAACAAGCCTGACGATTTCACGGTGCTCTCCGGCGATGACGGCTTTACGCTCGCTGTGATGGCCGAAGGCGGTGACGGCGTCATCTCCGTCACGTCGAACGTGGTGCCGCGGCTCACCGCTCAGATGTGCGAACGCTATGACGAGGGCGACGTGAACGGGGCGCGCGAGATTGGCCACCGGCTGGCTGCCTGGACGAGTGCCGCGTTCGTCGAATCGAATCCGATTCCGGTGAAAGCTGCGCTGTCGATGATGAGCAAGTTCGAGAACGTGCTTCGTCTTCCGCTCGTGCCTCTTGCGGACGGATATGGAGACACGGTGCGCAAGGCACTGCGCGCAGCGGGCGCGCTCACTTGAGCAGGGCAGGCCAGCTCAAGGAGCGAATCGACGCCGCGGTATCCGCCTCCGGCGCGAGCACCTCGCCGGATGCACCCGAAGTAGTGGAGCTTCTCCTTCGCGCTCTCGAAGCGGGCGAAGTGCGGGCGGCGGAAAAAGACGCGAATGGAACGTGGAACGCCGTCAGCTGGGTGAAGCGCGGGATTCTCCTCGGCTTCCAGGTTGGAACTCTGACGGACATGTCCCCTGACGAGTCCGTGTTTCGATTTTTCGACAAGCACACGTATCCGCCGCGGCCGCTTACCCTCGCCGACGGCGTGAGAGTTGTGCCGGGCGGATCGACCATCAGGCGTGGCGCGTTCGTGGCGCCGGGTGTCGTCTGCATGCCTCCGATGTACGTCAAT
>DASWQD010000197.1:0-7534 GCA_036398255.1 Gemmatimonadaceae bacterium
GTAAGCGATTCCGATGCGTCGAAGCTCAAGGGCGACCTCACGCACATCATTCACTGCGCCGCATCGGTGCGCTTCGACCTTCCACTCGCCGAAGCAGCATCGATCAACATCACCGGCGCGCTGCGCGTGCTCGAGTTCGCGAAGGCGTGCAGAAAGCTGCAGCGACTGGTGGACGTTTCCACCGCGTATGTCACGCCGCACCCCGGCGGCGGAACGCTCGTCGTGGAAGAGAAGCTCGTCGATCTTCCATTCGATCCGAACGACGTCTACAAAGAGATCGTCGATGGAAAGGCAGACGAAAAAGCGCTGATGGCGCGCACGGGACATCCGAACACATACACGTTCACGAAATGTCTGGCGGAGGCGTTGCTCGCTGAGACGCACGAGCATGTTCCGCTCACGCTTCTAAGGCCAAGCGTCGTTTCTGCGTGCCGCCGGCGTCCTTTCCCGGGCTGGATCGACAGTCACGCCGCGTACGCTGCATTCATCTCGCTCCTCGGCGCAGGTCACCTTCGCGTTGCGCGAGTGAATCCGACAGCCGTGCTCGATGTGGTTCCGTGCGACGATGTCGCCGACAGGATCATCTCGTGCGCGTTCGATCCCGCACTGCAGAAGCCGTTCGTCATTCGTCACGCTGTCGCCGGTATCGAGAACTCGGGTGAGATGCCGCGCCTCGCGTACACTCACGAGCGGCATTTCAAGGCGCACCCACACGAGCGCGAAGTGCGCTGGGCGTACGTCGGCGAGAATCTCGCTGCGTTCAGGTTCCACGAGATCATGCACCACCACATACCTGTCGGTGCTGCACGCGTCGTGACGACGCTCAAGGGACAGAAACGCGACAGCGTCAAGCTCGAGCGTCTGGCGAAAGGCCTTGGATACCTCGATGAGGCATTTCACTACTTCTGCCATCATACGTTCGACTTCCGCACGAAATTTCCGCCGCTCGAGGATTTCAACCTCGATTCGTATCTGCAGTCCGTGTCCGATGGAATCTCGGAGCACCTGCTGAAGCGGAATCCGGTGCAGGCGCCGCTGCGCATGCACGGCACGGATCTCCGGTGGGCGCTCAAGCAGCCGGAAGGCAACGGCACAACGCGAGTCTTCGCGTATGTCATTCGCAAGGCGCTTCGCAAGGCGGCTACCGAGATCACCTTCAATGAGCTCGAGATCAGGGCGGCGATCCGCCAGATTCGCCCGAACGATCTGGTGGTGCTCGCTCCGAGTCATCGGAGCTACATGGATTTCCTGGTCACCTCGCTTCTCTGCTTTGCGCATCCGGGACTCGGCCTCAAGCTTCCGCGCATAGCCGCAAGTGACGACTTCTCGAAGATTCCGATTGTCGGCCGCCTTCTCGAGGCCGCTGGTGCGTTCTACATCAAGCGAGGTGTCGGCGCCGCGGATCCCGAGCTCACGCGCCAGATCTCCGAGCTCGTAGAGGCGGGGCATTCTCTCGAATTCTACGCTGAGGGAACGCGGAGCAGATGCCGCCGCTTCCTCGCTCCCAAGCGCGGAATTCTGAGAGCGATCCAGCAGACGGGACGACCGACAGTCGTCGTTCCGCTCACCATCAGCTACGACCGGATTGCTGAGGAGGAAGGATTTCTCCGGGAGCTCGATCGCGGGATGAAGCACAAGAGCGGGCTCATCCCGCTGCTTCAGTGGACGCGGAACCTGCTGCGGGACGAGATCAGGCTCGGAAGAATTCACATTCGTGCAGGGATGCCGCTCCGCATCGACGCCGATACGGACATTCGGACGCTGAGCCAGGACATCGTTTCAGAGCTTCAGCGTCATTCAGCTACGACGACGTTCCATCTCTCTGCATTCTGTGCCCGGCACGCGGGACTGGGAATCGACGTGCCTGCTCTTCGAACGGCGATTGCCCGCAGGGGCGGCGTGGTTCTCGACAGCGCTCTTGGCGGAGAGGACAAAGTCCCCGCTCTGCTCCAGCGTACGTACGACGCACAGTGGATGCACCTTTTCTATCCGGATGCGCTGGCGCGCGTCCCCGGCAACGCTGCGGTCGCGTCGCATGTGAGGCGCAACGGCTTCTGGACTCCGAATGCGCCAAGGTTCGACGACGATGTCACCGACTCCGTTGTCGAGGCTCTGTTCGAGCCGATCAGCCGCGACTACGAGAGAGTCGCGCGCGAGCTCGAGAAGCTTCCTTCATCGGGAAAAATCACGGCGCACGAGCTCGTTGCCCGCATCGATGGGGTTTTCCTGGGCGACGTCGAAGACTGTCTCGCGGACCTGGCGGAGCGCGGAGTGCTGTCGCGTGATCGCGACGTTTATCGCTGGGCGAACGGCGTGCGCGACCTCACCAGCTACCGGAACGATTGTGCGTGGCACGGGACGAGACGCTACGACAAGATGATCTCGTGACGGACGGGAGTCAGGCCCGCCGGCGCCTCGGATGGATCGAGCGCCGGCGCCTTCGGTACAAGCGCCACGACACCGTGCCGCTCGAGGACGTGCGGGGCGAGCTGAAGACCGGCGACATAATCCTCTTTCACAAGACCACACGCGCCGGAATTCTCGACACGCTCGAGCTGGATCTTCTGGCTCCGCTGTTTTTCCCTGAAAACGAGTTTCGTCATTCCGGCATCATCGTCCGTCGCGGTGATGATCTCTCGGTAGTCGAGTGCACCGAGGAATTTCACTCCGGTCATGCGCACGCCGTTTATCCGACGGGCGGAAAGGGCATTCGCGAGGTGCCGCTCGATCCGCTGCTCGACGCCTACACGCGCGACAACGGCGACCCGCACTTCGGCGTTCGCCTGATCGGGAACGAGATTCCGTCCGAAGTGATGATGACGACCATCGCCGAGATCGGACCGGTGAGCTACCTGAAGGCACGCCGCAGCGCTCTCCTTTTCCTTTCCAGCTTCGTTCTGCCTTCTCGCGCGCATGCCCATCTCGACAGGCTTTTCGTGACCGAGATGATGTGCTCCGAGTTCGTGCACAGAGTTCTCGCCCGCTGTGGAGCGCTGAGGGAGTATCCGTCCAAGCTCTTCGCTCCGTACATCATCGAGAACTCGCATCTCTTCGAGCGTCACGACCTTGCCGGCTACTCGGGAATAGTCCGATTCGTTGTTTAAACTAATGTTGACAAACTAGAAGCTCAGTCGGATGATGGGGGTTCCGGTCGCCCCCAATCGTTTTGCCGAAAACATGATCCGACTGAAGTTCTGGCGACATGCTGTTTGTCTTGTCGCCATTCCGGTTTTTGCTGAAGCACAGCATCACTCCCACACACCGGCTGCATCGGAAGCGAAACCGATACGGCGGGTTCCCGGCCCTGCGATTCTCCGAAACGAATCGCGAGCGCCGAAGACTGTCGAAGTCACCATTACGGCCGAGCCGACGCTGCTCACGATGGTCCCCGGAAGGGAGACGGCCGGCTATACGTACAACGGCCGGGTGCCCGGTCCGACGCTCGAGGTCTTCGAAGGCGACAAGGTCATCGTCCATTTCCGGAATCGCCTCGCCGAGTCGACGACGATTCACTGGCACGGCCTGCACATTCCCAATGCTTCCGACGGAAGTCCGTACTTCCCTGTCGCGGCGGGCAAGGATTTCGACTACGTGTTCACGCTCGAGCGTGGAACTGCCGGAACGTACTGGTACCATCCGCATCCGGATCACGTAACCGGAAAGCAGATAGCGAAGGGGCTGTTCGGCTCACTCATCGTGCGCGCTCACGACGATCCTCTTCCGAAGGGGATCAGGGAACAGCTCATCGTCCTGTCGGACAACCGCTTCAATGACGATGGGTCGCTCGACATTCAGGAGCCATCGACGCCGCAGGGAAACATCGACCTGTCGAATGGCCGCGAGGGAAATATCCTGTTCGTGAACGGGCAGGTAATGCCGAAGATCGACATTCGAAGCGGCGAGGTTCAGCGCTGGCGGATCCTGAATGCCACCGCCGCCAGAGTTTACCGTCTCGCGATTCCCGGACACACGTTCCTTCACGTTGCGAATGACGGGGGACTTTTCGAGCGGCCGGTAGAGGTAAAGGAGATCCTCGTAGCGAACAGCGAGCGCGTCGAGATTCTCGTCCGCGGAACCGGTGCGCCAGGCAGCACCGCCGTTCTTCAGACGCTTCCATATGACCGCTACGTTCCGCAGACGAAACCGACCGACTGGAATGTGCCGCGTGACCTTCTCACACTGAATTACTCTGCCGCGCCGACGGTAAGACCGGTTGCGATTCCCGCGGTGCTGCGGCCGATACCCGCGCTCGACACACTGCTCGCGACGCGCACGCGCGTTTTCGTGATGCAGCAGGGATTCATAAACGGGAAGCCGCACGACATGAACCGTGTCGACGAGCATGCCAGGCTCGGCGACATCGAGATCTGGCAGATCGAGAATCTCGTGGGAATGGATCATCCCTTCCATCTCCACGGGTTCCAGTTCCAGGTCATAGACCGCGATGGCGTTCCCGAGCCGTTCAGAAGCTGGAAGGACACGGTGAATGTTCCGAAGCATTCGACCGTGCGGTTCATCGTGAAGCTGTCCGATTTTGCGGGGAAGTGGATGTACCACTGCCATATCCTTGATCACGAGGATCACGGGATGATGGGAGTTCTCGAAGTCCAATAACGAGGAGACCAGCATGATCCAGCGGATGCGCGAGCTGTTTGCAGTCTCGACCGCGGTGCTTTCGGTGACAGGCTGCATGAGCCAGTCGAGCGGCAGTGCAGCTCCAGCGGCGACTTCAACCGTCGCCACGGGCGTTGCCCGGCAGGATCAGATTCTTCGCGGGCGTGCCATTGTTGTCAGCACCGCATGCGGTGACTGTCATGGAGGCGCGGGCGGAAACGCGGCAGCCAAAGGCTGGCTGGCCGGTGTGATGAGCCCGGAGCAGGAATTCACAATCGGTCCGTTCAAGACCCGGCCGAAGAATCTCACGCCCGATCCCGAGACAGGTACCGGCAAGTATACCGACCGGCAGCTGTTCAACGCGCTTCGGTACGGTCTCAGGCCGAGCGAGACGCCCGATGTCGAGATCACGTCGACGACACCGGGACAGGGAAATCATCCTGCCGCTCCGAAATATCTCGCGCCCCCAATGCCGTGGATTGCGTGGCGTCACATGCCGGACCAGGATCTCTGGGCGATCATCGCTTACCTGAAGCATGGCGTGAAGCCAGTGGTGAACAAGGTTGCCGACAGCGACCGTCCGCCTGACGGGTGGGCGAGCGAAATGACTCCCGCGAAGATCGGTCCGTATCCCGCGGCCCCTCATCCCACTGCGAACGAAGTAGTGCCTGCGACTGATCTTCAGAAAGTGCTTCGCGGGCGTGAGCTCGTGATCCGCAAGGACTGCGGCGGCTGTCACGGCGGCGGTCCCAATCCGCTGGCAAAGAACTACCTCGCCGGAATGACGGGCCCTGACGGCGAGAATCAGATCGGTCCCTTCAAGACGAGGGTGCGCAACATCACGCCGGACAACACCACCGGAATTGGCCGCTTCACCGAGAGACAGATCTTCAATGCGCTGCGCTATGGTCTCCGCCCGGGTGAGACACCCGACGTCGAGATCACATCCACCATTCCGGGACAGGGCAACTTCCCTGCAAACCCGAAATACCTCGCGCCTCCGATGCCGTGGCCGACGTGGCGTCACATGCCCGACGCGGATCTGTGGGCGATCGCTGCCTATCTCAAGAACGGCCTGAAGCCGGTGAGCAACAAGGTTCAGGACAGCGAAGGCCCGCCTGATTTCTGGAGGTCCGAGTACACGGTGGAAAAAATCGGCCCGTATCCGGCGCCTGCCTTCCCGACCGCGAACGAGAAGGGCGGCAACTAGCGCGAAGACTGCGCCGCGGTCACTCTGCGTGGCCGCGGCGAGCTATACGCTCGCTCGTAGCAGCAAACAGATGCAGCGACCTTGACGGCGCAGCACGGCTCTGTACCGTCATGTACACGGAAGAATCGTTATTCCTCCCGTTGGTGCAGCCCTCAACCCAAAAAAGCACCGGAGGTCGTGTGAGACGTTCAGGAATCTGGCGCGTGACGCTCGCCTTGCTCGCGGCAGCATCGTTCACCTCGCAGCAGGTCGCGGCACAGGGAGTTACAACTTCGGCGCTCACTGGCACGGTTGTCAGTACCGATGGGCAACCCATTACAGTGGCAAGTGTCACTGCAGTACACCTTCCGAGCGGAACGCAGTATCGCGCCGCTGTCACTTCGACCGGGCGCTACAACCTCCCGAATCTGCGCATTGGCGGCCCGTACAGAGTCACCGCGACATCGATCGGCTATGAGCCGAAATCCGAGAACGACATCACTCTCGCACTCGGACAGGCATCCCGCATCGACTTCAGGCTGACGCGAGCCGCTGTCACTCTTCAGGGCGTCACAGTCACCGCCGAGAGAGACGCGCTTCTCAATGCCGGTCGTACCGGCGCCTCGATGACTGTCAGCCAGCTGAAGGTTGCCGTCACGCCGTCAATCAAGCGAAGCACGCGGGATCTCACGCGCCTCGATCCTCGCAGCGACGGCAACATGAGCTTTGCCGGAAAAAACTGGCTCTACAACAACATCTCGGTCGACGGCTCGTACTTCAACAATCCGTACGGTCTCGATGATCCCGCTCCCGGCGGTCAGACCAACGCCGAACCGATTCCATACGACGCTGTCGCCGAGCTGCAGGTATCGATCGCGCCGTTCGATGTTCGCGAAGGCGGATTCACCGGAGCGAACGTCAATACCGTCACGAAGAGCGGCACCAATGAGTTTCGCGGGTCTGTCTACTCGTTCCTGCGCAACGATGCGTTCGAGGGTAACGAGGTGAGCGGCCAGAAAGTCGTCGCGAATCCCGACCTCAGCTACAACCAGACAGGGCTGTCACTGAGCGGGCCGATCATGAGAGACAAGCTGTTCTTCTACGTGAACGGCGAGATCGAGCGCACGAAATATCCAGGCTCGGATTTCGTCGCCAGCACCGGCGGCGCGACGGGACTCGGTGTCTCGCGAGTTCAGGCGAGCGTGATGGACGCAATTCGCCAGCGCATGATCAGCGCCTACAACTACGACCCCGGCCCTTACGAGGGGTACTTCTTCCACACGGACAACGACAAGCTGATCGCAAAGCTCGACTGGAACATGAGGCCCAACCAGACGCTGACGCTGCGCTACAACTACCTCGACGCGACGCGCGATCTGAATCCTCACCCATTCGTGTTCAGCTATGCGTTCACGGGGCGCGGTCCGAGCTCCACGAGCCTTCCGTTCTACAAGGCGGGCTACGCGATCAAGAACAACCTCCATTCGCTCGCGGCGGAGCACAACGGGCGATGGGATCGTTTTGCGAATCGGTTTTTCGCCAGCTACAACCGGTTCAGGGACCAGCGCGCGCCGTTCAGCGAGGATTTCCCGACAATCGAGATCGGCGAAGGCGGAGTCGGCTACACCACTCTCGGGCACGAGCCTTTCTCGATTCACAACGTTCTCGACCAGGATGTGGTCCAGCTGACGAACAATCTCAGCTACTTCCGCGGCAAGCATACGTACACCG
>DASWQD010000198.1:0-5442 GCA_036398255.1 Gemmatimonadaceae bacterium
GCTGAATACCAGGCCGTGGCGCTCGATCCGTTGTCTCGCTCCGCCGCCGCAGTCTATTCGGAGCTGGAGGGCGCGCTGAGATCTGCCAACGCCGTCACGTTCGATGACCTTCTCGTTCTGCCGGTGCAGATACTCCGCGAGAATCCCGACGTTCTCGACCGTTATTCGCGAAAATTCCAGTTCATTCTCGTCGACGAATACCAGGACACCAACAGGGCCCAGTTCCAGTTCATCAAGCTTCTCGGAAAGGGGCACGGCAACGTTTCTGTTGTCGGGGACGACGATCAGTCGATTTATGGATGGCGCGGTGCCGACATCCGCAACATTCTGGATTTCGAGAAGGAGTTCGCGTCGGCGAAGGTCATTCGTCTCGAGGAGAATTATCGCTCCACGCCCGGAATTCTAGAGGTGGCGAACGTCGCGATCAGCGCCAACGTCGGCCGCCGCGGAAAGACACTTCGTCCTACACGCCCCGGTGGCGAGCCGGTTACACTGTACTCGACGCTCGATGAGCGCGATGAAGCGGACATGGTGGTGGACGAGATCAAGTCCCGGCAGTCGCGCGAGAATCGGGAGCTGCGCGAGTTCGCCGTGCTCTACAGGACCAACTCGCAGAGTCGCGCCATCGAGGATTCGCTGCGCAAGAACGCCATACCGTATCGGATCGTCGGCGCGGTTCGGTTTTACGATCGCCGGGAGATCCGCGATCTCATGGGATACCTGAAGCTGATCGCCAACCCGAGCGACGACGAAGCATTTCGCAGAGCGGTGGCTGTGCCACGGCGAAAGCTCGGCGATACGACGATCGAAGCGCTCAGTGCGATTGCGCGGCAGGCGCGCATTCCGATGCTCGAAGCCGCGTCGCGTCGCGACCTCCTGGAAGGCATGCGTCCAGCACAGCAGACCGGGCTCACCGAATTCGCGTCATTAATCCTCGAGCTCCGCGCACGTGCGAAGGAGGCAAGCGTTGACGAGCTGATCCGCGAGCTCGTGGACAGAATCAAGTATGGCGACTATCTGCAGGCGGATTCTCCGGAGACAGCCCGCGACCGCAGCGAGAACGTTGGCGCACTGATCGACGGCGCGGCCGAGACTGTCGTCGAAGAGGGTGGCGAAGTCGGACTGACTCCCCTGGACCATTTCCTCCAGCGCGCAATGCTCGTCGCCGGCGTCGACACCCTCGATCCGAACGCCGATGCCGTCACGCTGATGACGCTGCACAACGCCAAGGGACTCGAGTTTCCTGTCGTGTTCATCACAGGTCTCGAGGACGGATTGTTTCCGCTCTCGCAGGCGTTCGACGATCCCGAGAAGCTGGAGGAGGAGCGCAGGCTGTTCTACGTTGGAATCACGCGCGCGGAGCGAAAGCTCTACATGTCGTTCGCGGAGACGCGGCGGAGAAACGGGGAGCTGATGATGTCCATCCAGTCCCGGTTCCTGAAGGACATCCCGCCGGGAATGCTCGACGAGCGGAGAACGATCAAGGTTCGCTCTGCAGGACGCAGCAGCTTCGCGAGGGACCGCTCGAGCGATGCCGGATTCGGTCAGACGTCATGGCGCGGAGGACCCAGCCGGCGCACTCATGATGTTCCCGTATGGAGAGGCGCGACGCCGGCTGCCGATGCCGCCGATTCCGGGCCTGGTTACGTTACCGGCGAGAGAATACGCCACAAGCTTTTCGGCGCCGGACGCATCAGCGAGCTGTCGGGGAGCGGGCGTGACGTGAAGGCGGTCATCGATTTCGACGACGCGGCCGTTGGCCGCAAGACAATCAAGCTCGCGTACACAACATTGGAAAAAGGACAAGGCTGATGGCTGTCACCCACGATGACGTCCGTCATGTGGCTGAGCTCGCGCGGCTCGCAGTTGACGATGATCGCCTCGATCATCTCGTCAGCGAGCT
Source organism: Gemmatimonadaceae bacterium (assembly GCA_036398255.1). GTDB lineage: Bacteria > Gemmatimonadota > Gemmatimonadetes > Gemmatimonadales > Gemmatimonadaceae > UBA4720. The sequence continues at coordinate 1,904 of DASWQD010000198.1, forward strand.
CAATGGAATCCTGGTGCACATGGACGCGCTCGCCCAGGTCGACACGAAGGAAGTGGAGCATGCGGTGTTCGCTCCGGTCGACAGCACACCCGTCCGCGCGGATTCAGGCAGCCCGCTGAAAATGTTGAACCCGCTGAGCTCGTTCGCTCCGTCGGTGAAGGATGGATTCATCCTCGTACACCGTCTGGCCTCCCACGAAGACAGCGCCGACCGCGCTCCATGACGCCGGCGGATTTCACTTCACTCTCCGCCGTAGCTCTTTCGGCCCGCGTCGGATCGGGAGAGATCGCGCCTGCCGACGCCGTGCAGGCAAGCTTCGACCGCGCCGCGACCGCGGGCGCCGGCCGGGAATCGCTGAACATGATTCTCTGGAGCGATCACGAGCTCGCCATCCGCGACGCTCATTCGCTCGCCGAGGGGATGGCGGCTGCGGGCAGGGGCGGACTCCTGGCGGGTGTCCCGATCGCGGTGAAGGACAACATCGCGACGCTCGGCCTTCCGACCACCTGCGCTTCGAAGATTCTCGCCGGCTACGTGAGTCCGTACGAGGCAACCGCGATCGTGAGATTGCGTGAGCAGGGAGCGATCGTCGTCGCGAAGACCAACATGGACGAGTTCGCTATGGGCTCGTCGACCGAAAACAGCGCCTATGGGCCCGCGAGAAATCCCCATGACATTCGCCGCGTCACTGGCGGCTCGTCGGGAGGATCGGCCGCCGCCGTCGCCGCAGGAGTGGTTCCTCTCGCGCTCGGCTCGGAGACGGGCGGCTCCGTGCGCCAGCCGGCAGCGTTCTGTGGAATTGTCGGCGTCAAGCCGACGTACGGACGCGTGAGCCGGCACGGGCTCGTGGCTTTCGCGTCGTCACTCGATCAGATCGGCCCCATGGCAAGGAATGTCGAGGACGTGGCGCTCGCCATGGAAATCATGTCTGGTCTCGACGCGTTCGACTCGACGAGCTCGTCGAGGGAAGTCGGCGGCTATCGCGACCAGTTCATGTCGCTTGCGACGAGCCCTGCGCCACTCGAAGGAATGACGATCGGTGTTCCTGAGGAATTCTTCCCGGAAAATCTCGACGATTCCATCCGACGCCTCTGCGAGCGTTCAATCGACGCGCTCAAGTCGCTCGGCGCAAAAGTTATCGACGTGAAGCTGCCGCACACGTCGCTCGCGATTCCCGTCTACTACATCATCGCGCCCGCTGAAGCTTCCTCGAACCTCGCGCGGTTCGACGGCGTGCGGTACGGGTTCAGGACCGACATGGCCGCTTCACTGCGCGAGCTATACTCGATCACGCGCTCCGAAGGATTCGGTCCGGAAGTCACGCGACGCATCCTGCTCGGCACGTATGTGCTGTCGGCTGGATACTACGATGCATACTACAAGAAGGCGCAGGCCGTGCGCGCTCTCATCACTCGCGATTTCGGTTCGGTTTTCGGCGACGGCGTCGATGCGCTCTTCACGCCGACGACGCCGACGACGGCGTTTCCGATCGGCGGTATCACCGATCCCTACGAGATGTACCTCAGCGACATCTTCACCGTCACCGCGAATCTGGCTGGAGTGCCGGCGATGTCGCTTCCGATTGGACGCGCGGCAGGCCTTCCTGTCGGCGGACAGATCATCGCACCCCATTTCGGTGAAGCGGCGATGTTCCGAGTTGCATATGCGCTCGAGTCGGCACTCGGCACGGAGGCTCACCAGTGAGCTCCGATCGGTACGAGATGGTAGTCGGACTCGAAGTACACGTGCAGCTCAAAACCAAGAGCAAGGCCTTCTGTGGCTGCTCCGCGGATTTCGGCGCAGCGCCAAACGCGAACACTTGCCCGACTTGCCTCGCATTGCCGGGAGCGCTTCCAGTGCTCAACGAGAAAGCTGTCGAGCTCGCGTCTCGGGCCGCTCTCGCCCTCGGATGCAAGCTCAACCGGGTGTCGGTGTTCGCCCGCAAGAACTACTTCTATCCCGACCTTCCCAAAGGTTACCAGATCTCGCAGTTCGACCAGCCGCTGGCGACGAATGGAAGCCTGAAGATCGAGACGCCCGAGGGCGAGAAAGCAATCGGGATCACCCGCGTGCACATGGAAGAGGATGCCGGGAAATCCCTCCACGACAGATATCCCGGCGAAACGGCCATCGATCTCAATCGGTCAGGCGTGCCTCTCATCGAGATCGTGAGCGAGCCTGACATGCGCTCCTCCGATGAAGCCGGATCGTACCTGCGCACACTCAGGCAGATCCTGCACTACCTGCGGGTCAGTGACGTCAGCATGGAAGAGGGAAGCCTCCGCGTCGACGCAAATGTCAGCGCGCGTCCAGTGGGGCAGAAGGAGCTCGGCACGAAGACCGAAGTGAAGAACATGAATTCGTTCTCCGGCGTCGAGAAGGCGCTCGACTTCGAGTTCGCGCGGCAGTGCGCCATTCTCGATCGAGGTGAGAAAGTTTCGCAGCAGACGCTCCTGTGGGACGCCGGGAAAGGCGAAGCGCGCGTCAGCCGCACGAAGGAAGGCAGTCACGACTATCGGTATTTTCCCGAGCCCGATCTGCTTCCGCTCGTGCTGGATCCGAGCTGGATCAACGAGATCACGGCGTCCATTCCGGAGTTGCCGGCTGATCGAAAGAAGCGAATGGCAGAAGAGTACAAGCTCGGCCCGGAGGAAATCGACCAGCTCACAGTCACTCCGTCCCTTGCCGACTACTTCGAAAATACCGCTCGCGATTCGGGAGATCCAAAAGCATCCGCGAACTGGGTGATGGGCGAGGTGCTCGCCACTGTCAACGCATCAGGAAGCAGTGTCGATTCGCTGAAGGTTCGTCCGGCGGATCTTGCGCAGCTCATCAAGCTGGTTCGCGATGGCCTCGTCAGTCATGCGGCCGGCAAGAAGATCTTCTCCCTGATGCTCGAGAGCGGAAAGCCCGCAGCTCAGGTGGCTCACGATGCGGCACTGCTCCAGGTCGGTGACGAGACGGCGCTCGCCGGCTGGATCGACGAAGTCATCGCCGAGCATCCTGAGGAAGCGAAGCGGTACATGGCGGGTGAGAAGAAGCTGCAGGGCGTGCTCGTCGGATTCGTGATGAAGAAGTCGGGCGGCAAGGCCGACCCGAAGCGCGTGAATCAGTTGTTGATGTCGCGCGCCGGCGGCGGATAGAGCGGCTCGCCGAGCCTCGTCGAATACGCGAGCTTCGTCTCCGGCATTCCGAATCTCGCACGCGCGTTTTCTGCGAGGATGGTCTCGTCTCGCGTGCGTACCGCTGCACGACGCACGCGCTTTGCCTCGCGCAGGGCGTGAAGTCCGGCAGGGTCGAGCCGGTACGGCTCGGCGGAATCGAAATGGTTGAACAGGTCGACGATGTAGTCGTACGACCGAACCATGTAGCGGCCGACTTCATCGTTCCCGAGATCCCATCGGCTCTTCTCCGACACCATCTGAAAGATCCGCTGCCACGATTCCGTATCGGTGACGTACACCATGCCGCGAAAAATTCTGCGATTGGTCGGCGTGCTGAAAATCGTGGGACTGAGAATCCTGTCCAGGTGACCGTCT
>DASWQD010000199.1:0-5849 GCA_036398255.1 Gemmatimonadaceae bacterium
GCAGTCTCCGAAAGCTCCCACTTCGCATTCTTGTCCCAGAATGCGTTTTCCTTTCCACGGAACAGGGACTGGTGCGTGTGCATTCCGCTTCCGTTCTGTCCAAACACCGGCTTCGGCATGAACGACGCCATGAGACCGAACTGCTGTGCGACATGTCGGACGATGAAGCGGAAGGTCGCGATGTTGTCGGCGGTCTTGAGCGCATCCGCATAGCGGAAGTCGATCTCATGCTGGCCGTGCGCAACTTCATGGTGCGCAGCTTCAACCTCGAAGCCCATCTGCTCGAGCACGTCCACGATCGCCCGGCGTGCATCCTCACCGAGATCCACCGGTGCCAGATCGAAGTACGCGCCGACATCGTGCGTGGTCGTCGTCGGCTCTCCATCGGCTCCGAGCTTGAACATGAAAAACTCGGCTTCCATTCCCGCGTTCATCGTCGAGAATCCCATCTCTCGCGCGCGATCGAGCTGCCGGCGAAGAACGCCGCGCGGATCGCCGTCGAACGGTACGCCGTCAGGCGTGGTGATGTCGCAGATGAGACGCGCTACACGATTCTCCGGATCGCCCCACGGAAATACCTGGAAGGTGCTGAGGTCGGGAAGCAGGAGCATGTCCGACTCTTCGATTCGCACGAAGCCTTCGATCGATGAGCCATCGAACATGATGTCGCCGTCCAGCGCCTTCGCGAACTGGGTACGCGGAATCTCGACGTTCTTGTTGACGCCGAGGATGTCGGTGAACTGCAGCCGCAGGAAGCGGACGTTGTTCTTCGACGCGAGATCTAGGATGTCCTTCTTGCTCGCGCCAGTCGTATCAGGCGCTGCCTTGGGTTTGGATGGCACTTAGGAGTCTCAGCGGTTAGGGTGGCGGAAAGGAAGCAGCGAAGCTATCTGCTCATCAGGGTAGTGTCAACCAAATCGTGCATAACACGCACGATTTGTTGCCCAAAATATGGGTACATGGCCCTGAAAGTGGTTTTGTGATGCAAAAATCCTGCATTGCGGGCAGATTTTCAGCCCACGCCGGCGATCCGCCTCAACGTGCTCTCGTAGCCGCTTACCATCCTCTCGATGCCGAATTTGGACTTCACCTTCGCCACCCCTCGAGAAGCCATGCGATCCCGCATTTCCCTGTTCGCCGCAACCTCGATGAGCGTACGGGCGAGAGTATCGGGATCCTTCGCCGGAACCAGCCAGCCATCCACCCCGTGTTCGATTATCTCGGGAAGGCTGCTTGCCTTCGCCGCAACCACAGGCACTCCGGCAGCGAGTCCCTCCGCCGCAATCAACCCGAACCCGTCCCAGTGCGACGGCACCACGAGTACAGCGAGGGATGCGAGCACCGATGATACATCAGCCCTGTATCCCAGCCACTTCACCCGGGGTGTGTCGCCGAATGCTTCGCGAGCGCGACTCTCGTCAGGTCCCTTCCCCGTGATTACGAGCCATGCATCGGGCAGGGCCTGGGTGACGATCTTCCACGCATGAGCGAGATCCAGCAGGCCTTTTCGCACTTCGAGACGGCCTGCAAATCCGAACGTGAACGCGCTTTCCGGAACGCCGAGGTCGACCGGTGTGGCGCTCTCGAACGGCTCAGGATCTATTCCATTGTAGATGACGGTGACATCATCCGGGTCGATCCACGGAGCCGACTCGAGCAGAGTCTTACGCGTGCTTTCCGAATTGACGATATGATGCCGCGGCAGCATTCCGAAAAACACCCGGTCGTAGAGCCAGCCCCTCAAGGCGCGGTCATTCGCATGGCGAACGACTGAGGGAATACCGGTTGCCTTCGCCGCAGGAACGGTGAGTCGCACATCCTTCTTCATCATTGCGAGCACTACATCCGCTTGATGTTTCCGAAGAGCAGCAGCGGCCCGCATCATTACAACCGGATGAAGATCCATCCCCTTGAGAATCGGCTCGAATGGCACCACCCCCAGCATCCTTTCCTCCAGCATCCCGCCGGGGTAGCCGAACACCGTCACGTCGTGCCCAAGCTGGGTCAGGCCTCTGGCGAGAATCTCCGTCACCTTGTGCACGCCTCCCCAGCGCGACGAGGAATTGCTGAGGACGATTCTCATGCTTGAGCTGCGACCTGTCATCGGGTCAAGATCACCCACCGGTGTTGCAAGCGCCATTAGCTTGTAGCCATGACTCAGCCACCACAGATCGAAGTCGTCTGCGCGTCGTGCTCGCAGCTCGCTTCGGGGAAATTCTGCTCCAACTGCGGCGCTTCCCTCGAGCCCGGCTCCTGCTCCAGCTGCGGTTCGGCTCTGAGTCCCGGCGCTCGCTACTGTCATAACTGCGGGAAGCCAGCTTCCCCGCTCCCTCGAGCCGAAACTGCCGTTGTTACGGCTGCTCCGACTTCGTCCCTTCCGTGGATCGTTGCCGCAATCGCTCTCATCACTCTGCTCGCCTTTCTCGCCGGCAGTGCATTCAACAAGCGCCGGGGAAGCTCTCTTGACGCTCCGCAAAATGCGCTTCCACAGGCAGGACTCGATGATCGGGGTGCGGGTGCCACTGCTCCGGAAGGTGTGGTTCGCGGACCCGATATCTCGCAGCTCTCCCCGCAGGAGCGCGCCGACAGACTGTTCAACCGGGTGATGGTCCTGGCGGGTGAAGGCAAAACCGACAGTGTCCTCTTTTTCGCTCCGATGGCGATCGAAGCGTACCGCATGCTGGCCCCGCTGAACGCGGACCAGCGCTACGACCTCGGCCGCATTGCCGAAGCTGCGGGCGCTGTGCCTCTCGCCAGGGCGCAGGCCGACACGATTCTCGCCCAGAATCCCACTCATTTGCTCGGCCTGATCCTCGGCGCTCGCGTCGCGGTTCTCGAGAAGCGAACCGCTGAGGGCAAGGCTCTGGAGACTCGACTCGTCGCCGCATACGCCTCCGAAACGGCGAAAAAATTGCCTGAATACGAGCGCCATCAGGCGGATATCACAGCCGCACTTTCCAGAGCGCGGCAATAGCGCAAAATCGCTCGGCTGGCGTCTACTTGACGCCACCTGATCGGCGCTGTATTCGGTGTCAATCGAGAGTGACCGACAAAGCGACGCCACGACAGGGCACACGTCCTGCAGCGTGGCCCGCCAAACGATCGCGGCTGCACAGAACCACGTACCGGTAAAGGGGGAGCTATGCCTGGCGGTGATGAGACAAGAGAGACTTACAGATTCGCCGATGACGACGATTCTGATGATCTCGGGGGTTTCGGCCGCGGCAAACGGTCGTACGAGGATGACGAAGACGACGAAGACGGTGGCTGGGCGATAAACGAAGACCACAGCGATCGCCTCTGGGACAGCGCTGAAGACATCGACGACGATGACGAGGAAGAGACTGTCACCGCGGATGCGGACGACGTCGACGATGAAGAAGAGGAAGAAGATCTCTTCGGCGGCGGCGCACCGAGAGGACGTCGCGGGCGTCCAAAAGGATCAACTGCCGCAAATCGCGAAAAGCAGCTGATGGCGGCCACGAGTCCTCGCACACCGGAGCCGGAGATCGTCACCGAAGAGATTCTGGTCTTCACCGACGACTCCGACATCGACGAAGAAGCATCGGGACCTCCGTCGAAAGCGAAGAAAGCGTCCGCGAAAAAGCCTGCAGCGAAAAAAGCCCCTGCGAAGAAGGCCGCTGCGAAAAAGCCTGCAGCCAAGAAAGCACCGGCGAAGAAGGCAATGAAGAAGCCGGCGAAGAAAAAGGCTTCCTCGAAGAAAGCTGCTTCACGAGGCGCAAAGAAAACCTCCGCCCGGAAATCTTCCTCGAGGAAGAGCGCGTCACGCCCGAGTGGAAAGAAAGGCGGAGCAAGGAAGAGCTCTGCTCGTGGACGGTCGGGAAGCAAGAGCTCTGCGCGCCGCCGGCGCTAGAGCTCTCGGGCGATGGACGGTAGCGAAAATCGCTGGCGAAAGATCGCTCTCTCAGGCGGCGCCATTATCGGCGCCGCCGCCGCCTACAATGCGTTTGCCCGAAAAGGCGTCGACAAGCTAAGCAACCTCATCGGCGGTGAAGAGGGCGGCTTCGAGTGGCGCGGCTCGCGGATCGCGTTCACGAAGCGCGGCAGTGGCCCTCCGATTCTTCTCGTACACGGAATTCATGCAGCCGCATGGTCGTACGAATGGCATGACAACGCCGACTATCTGGCCCGGCACAATACCGTCTACACGATCGATCTGATCGGTTTCGGAAGATCCGACCGGCCCGCCATTCGATACTCGGCGCGACTGTACATCTCGCTCATCTCCGATTTCGTCCATCAGGTGATCGGCGAGCCGTGCGTTCTCGTCGCGACTTCTCTGTCAGGCGCGTACGCAATTGTTCTCGCAGCGCGCGATCCGGAGAGATTCCCGGCTATTGCGCTGATCGCGCCAACGGGGCTCGTCAGATTGAACAAGCCTTCCGGTGCAGGAGGCGAAGCGGGCCGTCTGGCAGTCGAGACCCCGATCGTCGGCACGGCGATGTTCAACGGCGTCGTATCGCGGCGCAGCATTCGGAAATGGCTCGAGAAAACGTATGCCGACGATTCGATCGTGACTGAAGACCTCGTCGACATTTACTACTGGACTTCGCATCAGCTTGGCGCGCGGCATGCTCCGGCCGCCTTCATGTCGGGCAATCTCAACATCGACGTTCGTCAGGCGCTGAGACGTTTGACACAACCGGCGCTGCTCGTGTGGGGCGAAGAAGGATCGATCACTCCGATCGAGGAATTCCGCGGATTCCGCGCAGTAAAACCCGACTTCGAGCTCGCTGTTCTGACTCCAGCCGGAGATCTGCCTCACGACGAGCGGCCCGATGACTTTAATGTTATCCTATCAACATGGCTGAATCGCCTGTCGCTCTCCTCCGCGCCCACTCTCGCCACGCTCCCTGGAACGCAAGAGGTCTCGCAGCCCACGTCACAGCCTTAGTTGACGCGGCTGGCATGCGCCCGACCAATGCGTCGGCGCGTGCTGCACCGAGCGCGCGCTCGGTGAGGTTTTACGTTGCGAACGGACTGCTCGATCGGCCCGAAGGAACCGGCACAGCCGCGACGTACAACTACCGTCATCTTCTTCAGCTTCTCGCGATCAAGATCAGGCAGCGCGAAGGACAGAGCCTCGAGAAGATCAAGGAGGAGATGAAGGATGTAACGGGCGATGCTCTCGAACGCCGCATTGCCACTTCGCTCGCACCTGCTCTTTCATCAGGCGCTGACACCGCTGTCGAGCATGAAGATGGAAATACCTATACATGGCGTCGTGCACCCGTCGCCGACGGGATCGAGCTCCACATCAGGGAAGACAGCCCTGCGGCGCGTGAAGAGGCAGTGATCGCAATGCGCGAGGCTGTTCGCGCTGCTCTTGGCCGAGCTGATATTCGCTAGAGATAGCCCAACCACCAGTCCTTTCGTCGCGCTTTCAGCGATGCAAACCAGCGACACGGCAGATACAGGATCAGTATCACAATAGCCCACGCGAGATAAACGCCGGGCAGGCCCGTGCCATACCATTCAGGGAATGATCCTGTATCGAGGCTGAGAAAGTCTCCTCGCCCTCCCTGAATCAGGGCGAAGATGTACGCCAGGATGTGAATGACGAAGATGTGCGCGACGTAATAGAACATCGGCACTCTGCCAAACACTGCGATCGCGTCCGCGATGCGCCCACGAACATTGTCGAGAAGCGCGAGAGCGATGAATGCAGGGCCGAGCGTCATGAGGAGATACATGAGCGACGGCGGGTATTTGAGAAGGTTGAGGAATGATGCAACCGTCATTGCCGTCGAGCGCTGCACGGTCCATGGTGCCGGATTCCCGTAGAGATTGAAATAGCGAAACACGATGAATGCGAGCACCATCGTAAT
>DASWQD010000200.1:0-2754 GCA_036398255.1 Gemmatimonadaceae bacterium
AGGGCGTCGCCATCGGGGGACAGCTCTCCGATCTCGACTCCGCCCTTGGCGGCGCGCTCGCAAAGTCGATTCAGTCACGGTTTTTTCGTGGCGCCAAAGACGAGGTCTATTACCTCACGGGCCCGGCGGATGGAGCCTCACGCGTAATCCTGGTCGGAATGGGCAAAGTGATCGAGCGCGGCGGCTCACTCCGCAGAGCGGCTGCAATAGCTGCCCGGCATGCGGCCAAGCTCGGCGGCGGCGACATGGGATTCTACGTCGGTGACGCGACAGAGAGGGAAGTCGAGGCCGCCACAGTCGGCATCATCGCCGGCGGATGGCAGTACAGGGATCTCAAGACGCCCCCGCCCGAGAACGAGCAGCGATCTCCGCTCGGGAAAGCCACCGTAATTGCCGAGAGCGCGGACAATGTGCAAGCCGGCATCGCGAGCGGAGAGGCCATCGGCGCCGGTCATTCGCTCGCTCGCACACTTGCAATGATGCCGGGCAATCTCTGCACGCCGGAATTTCTCGCGAAGACCGCCGAGGAAATCGCCGCGCGGCACGCGATGAAGATCACCGTGCTCGGGCGTGCAGAAATGCAGAAGGAGGGAATGGGATCCTTCCTCTCGGTGGCACAGGGAACACCTCAGGATCCGAAACTCATCGTTCTCGAGTATTCAGGTGGAAGCGCCGGCGACAAGCCGGTTGGGCTGGTTGGAAAGGGACTGTGTTTCGACAGCGGCGGAATTTCAATCAAGCCGGCACAGTCGATGGAAGACATGAAGTACGACATGTGCGGAGCTGCCGGAGTGCTCGGCGCGATGGAAGCAATCGCGCGCATGCAGCTGCCGCTCAATGTCGTCGGACTCGTGGGAGCGACGACGAACATGCCTTCCGGAACGGCGACGAATCCGGGAGATGTAGTGAGGAGCCACCTCGGGAAATACATCGAGGTAATCAATACGGACGCGGAAGGACGCCTCGTTCTTGCCGACGTGCTCTCGTACGCTCGCCGCTTCAATCCAGCTGTAGTCGTGGATGCCGCCACTCTCACAGGCGCGTGCGTCATCGCTCTCGGTCACACCGCAACCGGTGTCTTCAGTACCGATGAAGGACTCATCTCGGAAATCATCGCGGCCGGCAAGCGCGCAGGTGAGCCGGGGTGGTCGATGCCGCTGTGGGATGAGTACCGTGATCTGATCAAGTCGGAAGTAGCCGACATCAAGAACACCGGCGGCAGAGCAGGTGGCGCAATCACGGCAGCGATGTTCCTGAAGGAGTTCACTTCGGAATATCCGTGGGTTCACCTCGACGTCGCCGGAACGGCGTACTCGGAGTCAGATCTCGTCGCGATCCCGAAAGGACCGACCGGCGTTCCTACCGGAACGTTCATCGAATTCGTGCGCGGACGAGTTAGCTGAATGCGCCTTGGCCCATTAGTCGGGGCTTTTCTCTTCGCAGTTCCCGTTGCTGTCGCGGCGCAGGTCGTCGTCCCTCCGGGGAGCGAGGTTCCGATTCCGCCGAAACCGGAGACGGACAGCGCGAAGGCGAAGACCGACACCATCAAGCATCCCTTCGGACGGCTGGAGTCACCGCGCACAGCTGACATTGGACCGCAGTTCGAGTGGAATCGCGAAGAGTTGTTTGCAAGCGGCGCATACACAGTCGCCGATCTGCTCGAGCGAATTCCCGGAACGACGTCATTCAGGAGCGGCTGGCTCGCCTCGCCGAAGTTCGTTGCGGTGAATGGCGATCTCGCGCGCATCAGGGTCTTCTATGATGGCATCGAGATGGACAATCTCGACGGGCGCAGCGGGACAATGCTCGATCTCACCACCATCGATCTCTGGACGCTCGAGAACGTGGCGATCGAGCGATTCGCGAGTGAAGTCCGCGTTCATCTCAAGAGCTGGCGAGTCGAGCGCACCAGTCCGTACACGCGCACCGATGTGTACACCGGCGACGAAGACACCAACATCTATCGCGGTTTCTACGGCAAGCGCTTCGACAACGGCGCGGGTCTGCAGCTGGGCGGACAGCAGTTCAGCACGAGGTCCGCGCGTCTCGGCGGAGGCGGAGACGCGCTGACGTTCATGGCTCGCGCAGGGATCGCCAGAAGAATGTGGAGCGTCGACGCGTACGCAGTGAGACGCAATGCGGCGCGAGTGGTGCAGCCTACTTTTGGAGACGGCCTGTCACTGCCTGAATTCACGGGAACGCATACACTCGCGTATCTCCGCGCCGCGGTGGGAAACCAGGCCTCAGGACCATGGGGCCAGGTGATGGCGGCGAACATGAACCTTCACGAGACGACTGACCACGTAGACGCCGGCACTGCCTTGTCGCAGAACGTCCGGCCAGACACAGCCGACAGCACGATCAAGCGGATTCAATATGTAGCCACTGTGGGAATGTCGCGCGGTGCATTTCGCGGATCGATCGCCGATCGCATTCGAGCCTTCAGGGGCGACGTCCATCATTCTCCCGAAGCGCGCATGGAGATAGGGACCCGGATTGCCACTGTCGATTTGTTTGCTCAGCAGAGCGGCGATGAGAAGCGGCGCCGGCTTCATGCTGCGTTCCGACTCAATCCGATACCGATCATCGCCATCGCGGGAGCATTGTCGTACGACAACCCAGACGATGACGATCTACCAACGCCGGCCGATGATGAGGATAGTCTCCCGGTAGCTCCGGCAATGCCGAAGACGACAGCAGCGCGACTCGAAGTCGGTGTAAAAGTCTGGAATCCGTGGCTGTTCGCCGGGTTCA
>DASWQD010000201.1:0-5789 GCA_036398255.1 Gemmatimonadaceae bacterium
GCACTTTTCATCGCCATTGGCGGCGGGATTGGAGGACAGGGCGGAATGGTAACCGCGCTCGTGCTTGCCGGGCTGATGAACTTCATCATGTACTTCGCGTCCGCGAGCATGGTGCTCAAGATGTACGGCGCGCGCACAATCACTCCCGAGCAGGCGCCTGAGCTCTACGGAATGGTTGACCGGCTGCGCCAGCGCGCTGGATTGCCCATGCCTATAGTCGCCATCGCACCGCACGATCAGCCAAACGCTTTCGCAACTGGTCGCGATCCGGAGCATGCAGTCGTGTGCGTCACTGAAGGCATCATGCGACTTATTTCCACCGACGAGCTCGAGGGCGTCATCGCTCATGAGCTTGCGCACATCAAGAATCGCGACATGCTCCTTCAGACGGTTGCAGCGACGATGGCCGGCGCTATCAGCAATATCGCTCACCTCGGATTCATGTTCGGCGGTCGGGATGACGAAGATTCGAATCCTTTCGTTGGAATCGGCATGATGATCCTGGCGCCGATCGCCGCAATGCTGATCCAGTTCGCAATCAGCCGCCAGAGAGAGTTCAAGGCCGACGCCGTTGGTGCGGAGATATGCGGGCGTCCGATCTCGCTCGCCAACGCACTTCTCAAGCTGGATGCAGGAGCGAAACGGATTCCGATGCACGTCTCGCCGGCCGCAGCACCGCTCGCCCAGGTAAATCCGCTTCAGGCCTTCTCAGGCGGCGGCCTAGGAAAAATGTTCTCCACCCATCCGCCGACGGCGGAGCGCGTCGCGCGGCTTCAGGAACTGGCCAGCCGTATCGCGGCGTAAAGCGGCTTGCTGTTGGAATGCCGTCCCATGCGGCTGGGCTTTTTTTCATTCAGGGCTGGCCGCTCCGGTACGGTGGCACAACGGCACAGCGTCCAGATCCGTGAAGTAATACTTCTCATCGTGCCAGCTCACGCTGTCCAGCGGATTCGAAAACCGGACACGGGTTCGACTTACGAAGAGCTCGCGCTCAACGCTCGCACACGACTCGCCGAGTGAGGATTCCAATTCGCGCGGCTTGAGAAACCGCAGATGTCCAACGGACGTGATGTAATCCCATCCGTTGACGTCCACGGTCGCCTTCTTCGTCCGCTGAAATTCTCGAGGGCTCACGCCACTGAAAGCCGCAACATGCAGGGCTGCGTACTCCGGAGAGTCGACTACGAAAACCTTGTCGTACGACGGGCCGAGCGTCTTCACCCGCTCACCGATTTGAACCAGCACGTTGTTCGAGCGAGCACCGTTCACCGTTGCGCTGCCGAAGTACATGAAAGCGGTGAACGCCACGCTTCCAGCGAAACCGACACCGATCGCGGCGTAGCTGAGACTCGGCGGAATGCGCCACCTCGCGAGCGTTCGAACGGTCCATAGAATGCCGGCAGCAGTGAACAGCGGCAGCAGAGGAAGCGCTGCCGTGACTCTTATCGACGAGGAGTTCGCGGTCACGAGAACCGGGATGAGCGCCATCGCGAAAACGAGGTACACATAAATTCTGAACCGCTCGAGCTTGAGCGGAGCAATCTTCCGGAGTGCGACGAACCCGATGTAATAGAAAGGAAGTGCAACGAACAGCAGTCGTGCCGCGAGATAACCGCTGTCCTCCATGTTCGGCCAGAACAGAAGCCGGGGTCCGAAAAGCAGTCTCACTCCCTTGATGACGCTCTCCGCCGCAGATGGAGTTTGAGCCGTAGCAGCTGGAATCGTCGACACGAGCCGCGCGAAGAAATGCTCGGGCGCCGTCACGAGGATGAAGATCTGCGGGGCCGCTCCAATTGCAGCGCCGGCGACGAGGATGCCCACGTTGCGCCACGTGGAATGACGGAGCAGGTCGTATGCGATGAGAGCGATGAGGAGCGGGCCGATCAATCGCGTAGTCTGATAAGCGCTGGCCGAGAGGCCGACACTGAAGCCGAGAAGGCCGATAGCGAGCGCGGGATATCCGCGGACGGCGGACCGCTGCCACATCCACAATGCCAGTATGACGAAGAACGCGGGCAGCATCGCACCCTGATGCGCGAGACGCGAGTAGCTGATGTGCCACGGACTGAAAACACCGAACCCGAGAGCGAGGAGTGCGAACGTCTCACTTACAAGCGTGCTCGCGAAGAGGAACATCAACCCGAGTGCAGCGACGCCGAGCAGGGCTGAGGGAAGACGAGCCGCGGCGGGCGAGAATCCGGCGATGCTCATCGGCACCGCGGCCAGCCATGCGTAAAGCGCGGGACGATAATCGGCTTCGCCGAGCGCGCGAAGAACGAACGGATGGGGCGTGCCCGAGCGGTCTCTGCCTGTCTCTACAAGAGAGTACGCATCATATGCATCGGACAGCTCGTCCTGATGCATCGGCAGCGGGTAGTGATCGAGTCGGTAAAGTCTAAGTACTGCAGCGAGGACGAGAAGAACAATCGCTGCCTTGCTGGCGCGAAACATCCGCGCAATCTAGTCTGCTCGATCTCCCGCCAAGTTGCCTGTCCCGAAAAAAATCAGCCGGCGCGCTGGCGCGCAAACCTGCGACGATTGCGGAAGATCGTCAGGTGCGGATTCGGTTCCTCATCACGTCGCTCGAACCCGAGCTTTCCAACGATCCCCGACAGGCGCGGATTCACTACGCCAAAGAAGAACAGGAGAGCCTCCAGGTCTTCGGCTTCCGTGTCCCAGCTGCGCGCGAGAACCGCGACCGGACTCTTGCAGCTCAGCACGGGAACGAAGAGCTCGAGCTGCGGGCCTCCGTATCCTGCGGTTTCCCTGGTGTATACGCGCCCCTCGGGGGTCGGCGCCGGTATCGCGCGCGCGAAGTACGCGGCGAGCACAGACATCGCCTCCCGGTCATCCTTCCGGAGCATCCACGGAATCGGCGGGGCTCCAGCGGAAAGACATCGCTGAACCGCCTTGCTCGAGAGAATCGAGATGTCATTGATGGATTCCGACGCGATCTCTTCGGCGACGCCGATGGAGATCACGTGACGAGCTTTCCGGGCGCGCTGCAGCAGCCATAGCGCTGACAAACCACCCAGAAGCGTGAAGCCGCCGATCAACAGCATTTTTTGCCCCCGGACGAAAGGGTTGACTCGGGTTGTGCTCCTACAAATGACGAGCGAGCAACCCGGTCATCACGAGCCATCCGGGGTTAAGGCCTGGAACTACTCGAGGCTCGCCGTCACCCATGGATCGTTCGACATCCACCCTTCATCCGGCGCGAACAGGAACACCATGCCGCCGTTCGCGAGCTCGGGAAGAAGCTTCTGCGCGCGCGCCTGCTCCATCGCCGGACATCCTTCGCTGCGGCCGGCGCGAGTAGGCGTCACATACGGCGCCCCGTGAGCGACCACCTTTCTTTCCCGCGCGTTGTCGTTGAATCCCTCGGACACACCCTGAAGCCGCAGTCCGACTGATCCGTAACTCCGTCCCGCCGTCTTGCCGTGGAAACGATAAGTCTCCTGCGCGACGTACAGTCCGAGCGAAGTCGCATAGCTGCCCTCGCGGTTGGAGAAGCGCGTCGGAATTCCCTGGCGGTTCGGCGCCGAGCCGCGACCATGAGCGACCATGAATGGTCCGTCCACGATTCGAAGAGATTCCATATTGAACACGTAGCCGCGTGGCGTGCTGCTCGGCAGACCGTAATCGACGAAGTAGAGAAGGGGCTTCTTCACTTCGTTCGGATGCGCGGACTTGTACGCGAAGTAGCTGCGGAATGCGTCCTCGAGAGCGCGCGGGGCGCTCAGCGGACGAACGGCTCCCTGAAGCGACTCGATTGCGGCAACCACCTTCGACTTCGCAGCGGGAACGCGATTGGCCCGGGCGGTGTCGGTCGTGGCCGGCTGGCCGGTCAGGACGGCAATCGCCGTCGTGACGGCGGGACCGCTGGCATCGGTGGCCGGAATCATCCGCGTGCCGCCGAAGACAACGGCAACAGAGCCGATGAGGACATTCTGCAGATACTTTTTCTCGATCATTTAGCTCCTTTTTTTTTTTGCGCCCTGGCGCATGGGAATAACGGTTCGAGGGGGCTGACTGGACAGCTCCCTGGGGATTGGTCTGAATATTTTGGGTGTACATAAGTTTAATACATCCGAGACCGGATGTAAACACTTACACCGTCAGAAGTTATGATGTTCCGGAAGGGGTTGACAAAAGGCCTTGGAACAGTGCCGATCCGAAGTCCTTCGACAGAAAATTTGCTGCGTTTCGCGACTTGCGTAATTCGCGTTTCAATTGGGAATTGGGCCGTCCGCGGAACCTGGACCTCCAACCGGTTGTAAAAAGATGTTTACCCACGGCGGATTTGTCACTAGACTAGTGACCCCGCATGGGACACGTGCGTCTTCGATTCACCACGCCTCCACAATTCTGCCTTTGATGTCGATGAGAATTTCCGTACTCGCAATTTCAGCAGCTGCACTCGGCCTGATCGGCTGTGTCGAGAAGTCCACCGCTCCCGACGTGCCGCCCGTGATCAAACTGTCAGCGACCGTCACGTCCGCGAATTCCTGCAACGTCTCCGTGGCAGACACGGACTACAGCTCGCTCGGCCAGATTCGAGGCGACCTGCCCAAGAGGTTTGTCGGCACTGTCGAGAACAAGAGCTATCACGGCTTCGGCTGCTGGGTCGCGACGAGCGGCGGCGACGGAGACCTGATCGTTCTCTTCGCCGGCAACAATCTCGGAAAACCGCTCGCCGTCGGAACCTATCCGCTGGTTCACGAGATCTACGACAACACCCCGCTGGGAGTCGCGGCAGTCACGTTCCGTCCCTCATACTGGGGTGGCGGCGACCGCTACAAGACTCTCGACACTTCCGCCGGCAGCGTAGTGGTGGAGGATGACGGAAACGGCGGGCTGACGATTCGAGTGGATGCTGAAGTCGCTCGCTGGGGATCGGTTTTCTAGGCCGATTTCAACCCTTGTAAAAAAGAAAGCCGGTTCCGCGATGGAACCGGCTTTTCTGTTTGAAACCCAGCCAGTGGCGAGTCGTGGGTTTACGGTCGAACGGTTATGGGTTTTCAGTTCCAACCGGATGACCGTATGACTGGATAACCGGTCACCCAGAACCCGCCACTGTGTGGGTCTACTTTCGCCGTGTGATTTCACTTAGAGAGCGATCTCAGGAAATCATCCGCATCGCGGATGTCACGAGTGTCGAGACCTTCGGTGAACTGCGCGCGAATCTTCCGAACGAGGTCGACTGCCTCGGTGTCGAGTCCGCGCTCGTGATATTCGCGCGCCAGCGCAATCGAGGATCGCAGCTCGAACCCCTTCGAGCCCTGCTTGCGCGAGAGATCGACAGCGGCGCGGAAGCACGCCTCGGGTGAAAGTGTGGAGCCGGACTTTGTGTGCGTCGCTGCCTCGATCTCTCCAGTCTTGGCCAGGCTTCGCGCGCTCTCGCCCATGATCCGGTAGAGCTCGACCTTCGACGCTACTTCGCCGTGGCGCTCGGAAATCTTGAGGCCTTCGCGAGCGGCATCGCGCCCGGAGATGAATTCGCCTTTGACGTTGTAAGCTTCGGCAAGCTGCCTCAGCGCGAATGTGAGATTGAGCTCGGCGTGACGGTTTCGCTGGATGTGGATGCTGGCCTCTATCTCCCGGATGCCTTCATCAGGCTTTCCGCTGTGGGCGAGTGCCCACCCGTGCACCGACATCGCCCACGCTCTTTCCTGCGCGACTCCATGCTCGTCGCAGATGGCGATGCAGCGCGACGAATACTCCAGGCACTTGTCGACTTCGCGTCGCAGCTGATGCAGCACCGCTGCGAACAAATGCGAGAACGCGAG